>CAJWMA010000069.1 GCA_913042995.1 uncultured bacterium
ACTGGTCGGGGTGATTGGATTCGAACCAACGACTTCCTGCTCCCAAAGCAGGCACTCTAGCCAGGCTGAGCTACACCCCGATGAATTCCGTGAGCTATCCTTCGGGCTATTGTGGTCCCGTGAGACGCATCGTCAAGAGCAAAGCCTCTCTTCAAAGAATCTGTTTCTGTACGCGCCCCGCCCAAGGCGCGACGAGGTCAATTCTCGCAGCTGAAAGCGTCGTCGAGGGTCGGATCGAGACCCGGACTCGGGTAGGGAACCCGAGGAGCGGGGCCGCCGGTGAAGAGAAAGTTCAACAGGTAGATCGAAGAGCTGATGTTGACCCGGCCGTCATCAAGGGTGTCGGCTGGATCGAGACACTCCGGATCATCGTAGCCCATGAATAGAAAACCAAGCAGGTAGATGGCATCGGTAATGTCTACATTGCCGGTGAAGTTAATATCTCCTCGAACAAACAGCCTCTCGTGATGATCCGCCGGGTAGACCGTCACCGACGCTCCATCCAGGACCGGCAGCCTCGACTGGTTGTTGACCGTGAAGATATTCAGGATCGGGCTCAGCTCGCGATCGTTCACAAGGTCAATCCGGGTAATGACCTCTTCGTCTCCCTCTCCCGCTACGGTGAACTGCAGATTGGTGAGGATCTGGTTGTTACCCGGGGGGAGAACCCTGCCATCGATCGGCGGGGTAAAGTCATACAGGCAACCGATCTCGAAGCTCTGCTCGAAGATATTACATTCCCAGACTTCGGGACGCAGCCGCACCGAGGGTGTCCCCAGCAGCGAACAGTCCTGCATCAGGAGGACGTCGGGATCAAAGACCCCGTGAAGCTGGTAAGCCATGATCGGTTCGCGATGGGTGGCGTAGACCGGAAACCAGGCCTCTCCCTGGCCGAATTTCAGACGCTGATCGGGAATCGACAGCGTGTTCGAGGGGGGCTCGACCACCACGTACTCTTCGCGGGTGACTGGCGCCGCCCGGTTGGCGACGTAAACCGTCAGGGTGACGGTATAGCGGCCCGGCGTCCTGTAGGTATATACCGGGTTCTCCGAGAGGGAGGTTCCCCCATCTCCGAAGTCCCAATGCCAGCCCTGGGCCTTGCCAGCGGAGGTGTCCTCAAACTGGATCGTCAGCGGCATCTCGCCATGAGTTCTGTCGGCGGTAAAATCAGCCCCGGGATCCTGCGCATCGTTGGTGTAGAAGACCTCGCCATCCCTGAGAAAAACAACATGCGTGATGTCACAGGTGTCGGTTGTGTGATGGGGCGCAAGCTCGAGCTCCGGGGTTCCGGATCCAACACGCTCATAAACGAGATCGGCCAGGCCATTCCCATTGACACGGTAGATGTCGCCGTCCTTGATGTAGACAAGACTCAACCCGCCGGCCCGTCCGGCCTCGAGATTCGCCCGGCGAATGCCGCCTGAATCAACCTCGACGGCTGAAGCGAAATCTTCCTCGCTCGACCCCTCGATGACGAAGAGAGAGCCTGAGGCGGCATAGCTGACCACCAGCCTGCCATCGCGGGTACCTGCGATCGAGGCTCCCGGCTCGATCGTCGCGGGCGTACCGCTGATCTCGAACTCGTGGGCGAAGACACCGCCGGCGTTGTTGTTGCAGTAGAGCCTCTCGCCGCGCTGGTAGAGAAGATGCACCGTTCGGTTCGAATCGATGCAGATCGAGGGCCGCAGGCCGGGAGCGACCGTCTGGATCTCCTCATCCTGTGAATTGTAATAGAGGACGACTGGCGAGCCTTCCCGCCAGGCAGTCCAGACCACGTGCGGAGTTCCGACATGATCGAGCACCAGCTCCGGAGAGTGGTTGTCTTCAGAACCCTCGGAGAGCCTAACCGGTTCCACGAAGACTCCTCCGGCATTGTGGGTGAGGTAAATATCCCGCGGCGAGTCGGAAGTGTCCGCTCGGCGTTCACTGAAGCAGATGACAGCCTCTCCTCGAGAGCCCGTCACCACACGGGGTTCACCGCGTTGTCCGGACCCTCCTGGAATGGAGGCTTCAGCCCGAAGGCAGGGTCCAAAGAGATCGACCTGCAGGCGGCCAGAAACCTCGCTGACAATATAAACATTGCCGGCAACATCGTAGGCTATAGCCGAAGACACGGCGCCGCCGCTGCCAGAGGTACGTCGGTCGGCTTCATTGAAATCAGCATGTACATAGCAAACCGCGAACAGCAGCGCCAAGGCGGCCGTCAGGCCTCGAACCGCGAGACCAGGTATGAAAACGTTCCCGGTAATGCCAGTCAACCTGTACTCCTCGTTTGTACAGTCACTCTCTGAAAATCAGAGAAAAGGACAGCAGCAAAGAGCCTGAATCCGGATCTTTCACTTCACCTTCAAACCCTGGAGTGGAGTGAAAACTAATACCCCCCGCCGCCTGTACCAGGAGACGTACCCCTCGATACCCCTCCGCCCGGTTTACAATGCCACCAGGACGACACAAAGCACAGTGCAGGAAGACTTTTTGTGAAACCCGATTGTACTCTACGGAGAACCCGAGTCAAGCGCAGGAGGCGCCTGAGCGGCTTCACAGTAAGGCTGGGCGCCGCTGATGACCGTGAAAACTGGCCGACCACGGCATCAAGAGTCCTCGTTAAGGCTTTGTACGGGTTACAGGGTGGAGATGGAAGGGAAGGGTTCCCGTCATTCTCTCCCGAGGAAATCAAGCGAATCAACGAATGGGGAGTTGGGCGGCGGTCTTCCCCCGCTTCGAACAGCGCGCGGAGTATCGTAGATGTCGTAGATCCAGGCCGAGAGATAATAGCCCACCCCAATCACTCCGATGCCATAGCCCGCCCCGCTAACGGCGCTGCCGACCCAATCTTCGGAGATTTCGTTACCACCGGCGACCAGGCCAACACCGAGCGCTCCTACTCCCACCCCAATGGCTCCGACCCTCATCAGCTGCCGGGAGGTCACATGGTCGCCTGCGTAACGATGCCCGAGACCCTGCACGAACATCCCCGGTCCAATCGCGATCAACTCGGCAACGATCACGTCAAGCGTTGAGCCTCGCCGGCCGGCGCCATCATCCTCCGACTGAGCCTCATCGCCGGCCTTCGGATGCTGGAGGCTGACCAGGCTGGTCCTGTCACGATAGGCCGCGTGAGCAAACGAAACGGAGGACTCATCAAGACCCTGGACGCTATCGAGACTTCTACAGCCGGCGGAGACCGACAAGAGTAGACCGGCCAGCAACAGCAAACCGTAAACGCGCATCATACACTCACCCTTCCTCACGTTGGACAGCCGCGGCCGGTCCTGGTCCGGCCCGCCTCAAGAAGCAATGACTACGGCCTTCTCGAAACTTTTTTCGCCGCCGCCAGCCCCAGGCTGCCGATGCTCTCGGAGAGAAGCCGGCCAACACCCTTGTTCCTGGAATCCCTGAACGACGACAACAGCCAGGCATTACTCTCGGTATAGATAATTCTCTGGTGAACCATCACCTCCCGGCCGTCAAAGCGCCCCCGCGAGGTGAGCTCAAAGACCTCCCGCCCGAGAGCGTTCCTGCTGAAGCTCTCATCCAGTACCTCGCAGCCATCGAGCATCGAATGATGCTCTTCGCGCAGAACCCGGAGACACTCGGTTGTCGCCAGCGCAGGTCCATCAAGCCGGGACAACTCGAGACTGGCGGATAACGGACCCTTGCCGGGAGCGACGAACCGAACCAGCCCGGGGCTTCTCGAAAGCTTCCAGCCGGCCGGAGGGCGGATCGAGGACCCCGGAACGGGACCCTCCGTCTGTTCGGCGAGTCCAGCCGCGGCCGAGGACCGGCCGGAGGCGGCTTCAGTCCTCTTTTCAGCGGATGCAAGACGCGTGACCTTTGAAGTCCCGGGAGTTGAACGGCGGCCGGGGACAGGGGCTCCGCTTGCGCGCTTCAACCTGTCGAGCAGCTCGCGCGGATCCGCTGGCAGCCCCTCGGTGGAAGGATTCGAAGCGGCGGCGGACGCCTTGGCCACAGGCTCCCGGCGAGTCGCGGCTTTTTCTTCCCTTCCAGGATCGGCCTTGTCATATACGACCGCGGTAATAAAGCGTTTGTAGATGCGCATCTTGCCGCCATCGATTCCAACAACGACCCCGTCATCATCTTTTTCCATAATCGGTCCGCGAATCACCCGGCCATTCTTCAGATAGACCGTACCGGCAACAACCGGGGAGAGGAGGCAATACAGACCGACGAAAACAAGCGGCAGGAGAATGCGGCGGGCCGGAGTCGAAAACATATCAATTATCCCCTTCCACCGGAGATCCCGGCTGCAGTCCCCGGCGCAAGGCAGCCTTCAGCGATCCGCGAAGCTGTCGTGCCGGATCATGAACCTCGACACCCGGTGCGAGCGCCGGTTCGCCAGCCTTCCCTCCTGGAACATAGCCAGCGTCGTTGCCGCGCTCGGCCGTAGCCAGGGAGGTGTAGAGAACCGTCAGCGTCAAGACGAGAACCGCCGCCGCGCCAACGGGCAGCCAGATCCCGAAACGAAGATGCTGATCCTTCAGCCAGGCAAATGCCTGACGCGGGATGCTCTGCCTGGGCTTCTCGCCTTCCCTGGTTGCCGGTTCAACCGGATGGTCCATGACGGGCTCCTCTGCCCTGCTCTTCAGTCCTGCGGACAATGAGCCGCAGTTGGTCTCAAAAGCGGCTCCTCTACACTCCTGTAAAAGAATACTCTTCTATCGGCTCATCGTCAAACCGGTCAAAAGGCATAACATATTAATTTTTAAGTATTTATAATTAGGTTGGCGACTTTATTGGAACCAGAGAGCAACGGGAAGCCCTGATCTGCGTCTTTTAGAGTGAGAAGCTGGATAAGTGGATAATACAGGTGAAAGGAAATCAGACGGGTCGCGGGACAGCCGAGAGGCTGAAACCGAGACCAAAAAGAGCGATTCGACCCTGATTTCCGTAATCCTGCTCGAAGGAGAATCGGAAGAAAAACAGGAGGCCTACAAGCTCCTGGTCGAACGCTACTGGAAGCTCGTGGTGGTAACACTTAGAACGCGCCTTCCAGCTGAGTCCGACACCGACAGCCTGGCCCAGGAGGTATTCCTCCGGGCCTTCCGTTCACTCGGCAAACTCACGAACCCCAAGGCCTTTGTCGGATGGCTCCTTCGAATCACCCAGAATCTTGCAACCGATCAGCTCAGAAAACACCGTAAGACCAGCTCACTCGACAGCCTGGGTCCTGATTTTCTCGAGGGCCGCCCCCCCGCCAATCGAAAGAAGACCGAAGCCGAAGCGCGGGTAGAAACAGAAGATGAAATGGAAAAAGTCATGGCCGCCATCACAGAACTCCCCGAGCGCTACCAGACCGTCCTGGTTCTCCGCTACCTCAAGGGTCTCTCCAATAAGGAGATCTCGCTGAATCTTGCCGAACCGGATGGAACGATTCGCAATCGGCTCTTCCGCGCGCTCGACAAGCTGAGGAATCTCCTGCGAAAAAAACCGGCCCCGGAAGCTGAAGGAAAATCAACCCGGGAACATCCCACAGGAAGCATCCAATGACCAGCAACAGCCAGGGCGGCTTTCAAAACAGCGGCTCCCATCCCGATGGCGCCGCCATCAGCTCTGTCCTGGAAAAAGATTTCAGGCTTCACCTCGAAGAATGCAGCCTCACCGACGAGGAAGTGAAGATCATCGCCGAGCTCGACATCCTCCTCAGAAAGAGCTACCGGGATCTCGAAGAGGGAATCGAAGAGATCGGAGAAGATCGCCTCAACGGCATCCTGGAGAAGCTCGAGGCCGCGCCCGAGATCGCCGTCCTGCAGAGAACCAGGAGATCCATCCGCTTGATTCTCTGGATAACCCTCGCCCTCTCCGGGCTCCTCGCGGCCTACGCTCTGCTGGCACTGGTCCTCAAGGCCGGCGGCTTCTAAATCGAAAACAACTCCAGCGAGAGGGGCGGCGCTATTCCCCCCGCGGATTGGCCGGGCGGTCCAGTTGATCCCGGAGGGTCTCCGGAACCTTGCCGGCAGCGGGCCTGGCCTTGCCGGGAGCGCCGGCGGATGGAGTGTCAGCGGCCGGGCTGGACGCAGCGGAAGTACCTGGCTCTTCCCGTCCGCTCTCCCCTGCCCCCGCGGCAGGAGCGATGCCAGAGAGCCCCCCGGCGGCGGCGAGAGTCACCGTACCAGCGCCCGGCCCCACCTTCGTTTTCTCGGTGTAGTCTCCCGTCTCGCCCAGCACGCCAAAGCCTACGAGGCCCTCCTCGACGGTGAGGCTGGTCGCCCCATCCCGCGCTGAAAGCACGAATACGGTGCCGATGACACGGGCCTGGTGTAATCCGCCGGACGATATTCTAAAGCTCTCTCCCGCCCCGCGGGGAGACACCCTGGCTCGCAGGTCGCCGCTGATCAGGTTGCCGTGAAAATTGCTTACGGTGCAGTCAGGATCGGTTGAGAACCTCGCCGGACCGGCGACATCAAGCCTTGCGGCCGGGTCGCGGCCTCCATCTCCCGTGCCCAGCGTAAGCGACAACGTCGTTCCGGCGGGAATATCGTAGACCCTGCCGGCCTGGAATCCCGAGCTTCCGGGCTGGGGCTGGATGAAGACGACCTCGCTGGAGGAACCGGCAACGCGCACCCCGACCTCGTCCCGCCCTGTGACCCTGAGCCCGCCCAGGGATTGCTCGCGCCGCGAGCCGACCAGCAGGCCAATAGCGATGATCGCCGGCACCAGCAGGAGCATGGCGGCAATTCCCAGCGCCCTCCTGGACCGCAGCAGGGAGAAGGCCCTGTAGCCGAGGAGAAGCTTCGTGCCGCCCCTGATGGTCCGGAGGCCGCCCCCCGAAGACTCGCCGAGACCGGCTGAGCCGAAGCGCTCCCGCGAACGAGACACGAAGCTTTCGCCAAAGGGAGAGTCGACAAAACTGGTGCTGAGCGACCTGGCCAGGAGAGCCTGCCCCTCGTACATGGAGCGGCAGGTGTCGCAGCTTCTGATCTGGTCACTGACCACAGCCATCTCGCGGGCGGGAAGCTCGCGATCGATGTAGCGCCAGATGACTTCAGAGCTGCAGTTGCAGTCAGGATCTTTCATGATTCCGGCGAATCCAATTTCAACGCGGCGGCAAGTTGTTTACGGAGAACCTTGCGAGCCCTGAACAGTCGGGACTCGACAGCGGAGACCGAGAGTTCCATGAGCTCGGCGATTTCCTTGTAGGACATGCCCTCCATGTGCTTGAGGGAGACGACCATCCGGTCATCCTCATCCAGCCCGGAGATGCACTTGAGCACCTGGCGGCGGCGCTCGGCATGCACGGCGGCATCAAGTTGAGAACCATCGGACGACTGGTCCGGGCGCCTTGAATCGCTGGAGATCGTCGCCCCCAGGGCCTGCCCCTCTCCGTCGTCGGCGGCTCCAGCCTCAAGGCTGGCGGCCCGCATCCTTGGTGTTTTTCGCTGACGCAGTACATCGATCGATCGTCTCTTTACGATTCCCGCGAACCAGAACCGGAACCGGGCCGGCTCCTTGAGACCCGCAAGAGCCTCGAAGGCGCGGATAAAAGCATCCTGGACCACATCTTCCGCGAGATGAAAATCTGATAGAACTCCGTAGGCTATAGAGCCTCCCAGCCGGTTGTATTTTCGAACCAGCTGTTCGAAAACTTCCGGCTCGCCGGCAAGCACTCGCTCTACGTATTCCCGGTCCTCGGCAAGCATTTTCGTTAAACACTCATATAGCCGCGGCTCAACAGACGCCGCCATATCCCTTAAGACGCTTACAATGGCCTAAACCTTGCGGAAAACTCCTCCTGAAACCGCCCTACATCAAGAATACCACGGTAACTACAGTGGGCAAGTGATGTTACAGATCCCCTGGAGCTACTGGGCTGACAATATCTGCAGGTAATTCTGGTAGCGTAAATCAGATATTGCACCTTTTTCGACCGCCTCGATGACCTTGCAGCCGGGCTCATCCAGATGCAGGCAATTACCAAACCTGCACAGGGAAAGGTGCTCGGAGAACTCCGAGTAATATCGGCTGAGCTGGGCGCTCTCGATATTGGAGAGCCCGTACTCCCGGTAGCCTGGCGTATCGATCAGGCACCCGCCCCCGGGAAGCTCGTAGAGAGTCGCGGCGGTGGTGGTGTGACGCCCCTTCCCCGTGACCCGATTGACGTGTGAGGTCTGGATGTCAAGGTCGGGACAGAGCGCATTGATGAGGGTCGATTTACCAACGCCGGAGTGGCCCGAAAAAACGGTCACCTTGTCCTTGAGCCAGGCGAAGAGAGTTTCCATCCCGGTGCGCCCCAGCGCGCTCAGCCGGAAGCAGCCATAGCCGAGATCCTCGTATACGCCGAGGCACTCCTCCAGGTCTTCCCGCACCTCATCTTCATCTTCCACCTGATCCCATTTGTTGAGACAGATCGCGCCCTCGACCTTTTCCCATGCGGTGGAAATCAGAACCCTGTCGATGAGAGCCCAGCGCGGCGGCGGCGCGCACGAGGCCATCACGATCAGAACCTGGTCAACATTGGATGCGACCACCAGCTCCTCGGCGGGCGCCTTGCCCGGCCGCAAACGTCCCCCCCGGCGCAGCGCCCTGGCGCGGCGAATCTCCGTCTTCCTCGGCAGGATCTCCTCGAGGACGGCCTCCCCCTCGCCGCAGGGCTCGACCGTCACCCGGTCCCCCACCACCACGGGAGATCTTCCCGTCTTTTCATCCCGGAAGCGTCCCCGCAAGGTACACAACAGCACCTCGGAGCCGGCGCGGACCCGGACATTCCTGCTCGATTTATGGATCACGAAGCCTTCCAACGCGGAGGCGCTCAAACCCTGACGTCCCAGGATGACGTATCGGAATCATCCCCGCCGGAACCGCAGAGCTCGAGGGCTGGACGAACCTCCTCGGCAAAGAAGCGCTCGACCTGCGCGGCGGAGCAGCCGATATAGTCAGCCGGATCCGAAACCTCGGAGATGTTTTCGCGAACGCTTTCGAAGAGAGGGTCTTCAGCCAGCCGGAGGAGGAGATCAGCATTGTCATCCCCGCCGCGGCGCGCCTGGACCACCTCCATCGCGTGGTCACGAATGCTCTCGTGCAGCTCCTGGCGATCGCCCCCCGCCTTCACCGCCAGCATCATCAGGTTCTCGCTCACCATCAGGTCAAACTCCTGCTTGAGAATGCGCTGAATGACCTCGGGATAGACGACCAGTCCCTCCATCACGTTGACCATGAGAATCAGGATGGCATCGATCCCCAGGAAGCTCTGCGGAATCGAGAGCCGGCGGTTCGCCGAATCATCCAGGGTCCGCTCAAACCACTGCGTGGAGTGGACCCAGGCGCCGTTCTGCGCCTCGCAGATCACGAACTTAGCCAGGGAGGAGACCCGCTCCATACGCATGGGGTTGCGCTTGTAGGGCATCGCCGATGAGCCGACCTGCTTGGTCTCGAAGGGCTCCTCCATCTCGCCAAGGCGCTGCAGCAGCCTCACATCGTTGGAGATCTTGTGGGCCGATTGGGCCAGGCCGGAGAGGGCGTGCAGGGTCGCCTCATCCTGCTTGCGGGTGTAGGTCTGACCGGTAACGCGAAACCTCGCCTCGAAGTCCATCTTCTTTGTCACCATCTCATCGAGAGCCTCAACCTTATCGGTGTCGCCGTCAAAGAGGCGCAGGAAGCTCGCCTGGGTCCCCGTCGTACCCTTCACGCCGCGAAAGCGCAGACCGTCGAGCCTGAACTGCACTTCCTTCAGGTCGAGCAGGAGATCCTGGGCCCAGATCGCCGCGCGCTTGCCGACGGAGGTCAGCTGGGCCGGCTGAAAATGCGTATAGGCGAGCGCCGGGAGTTCCTTGTACTCGAGCGCGAACCGTTCCAGGGCGCCCAGGAGACGGGCGAGCCTCGACCGCACCAGCTCGAGGGCCTGGCGATTGAGAATGCAGTCGGCGTTGTCGGTCACGTAGCAGCTCGTGGCGCCGAGGTGGATGATTCCCGCGGCCGAGGGACAGGCCTCGCCAAAGGTCTTGATGTGCGCCATGACATCGTGACGCAGCTCGCTCTCATGCTGCGCGACCCGGTCGTAATCTATATCGTCAAGATGGGCGCGCAGCTCATCCAGCTGGGCCTCGCTGATGTCGAGTCCGAGCTCAGCCTCGGATTCCGCCAGCGCAAGCCAGAGCTTGCGCCAGGTTCGGTAGCGATTGTCGTCGGAAAAAATCCGCAGCATCTCAGCGCTGGCATAGCGCTTGACGAGGGGGTTCTGATAGCTCTGGCTCTCGGTTGGCATGGCGGTATTTTCATTCGGCATGCGGTCGCAAGTCAAGGCTTCCCACCAACCGATTACAGGATAAGCCCGGGCCCGAAACGGAGGTCCGCCCTGATCATCAGGACGCATCCTCGAGGCGGCGGGCGTGCAGCCGCACCGCGGAAGCGCCTCCGGGAGAGACGCTGAAGGGCTGGCAGAGACGCTGACCGACAACCCAGACGATCTCTCCCGCGCTGACGACGAGCGGAATCTCATCCCGGCCGCCGGCCGGAACGCCGCTCTCGCGCAGGAATTCTTTGAGCTTCTTGCTCCCGGGGGCACCCAGGGGCCAGACCCTGTCCCCCGGAAGCCGGCCCCTCACCAGGAGGCGCCCAGCGAGCGAGGACTCATCTACCCACTCCTCCAGCGTGTCCTCCCCCGGCCCCTTCCATGGCTCACGGCGGGCGGAGAGAGACCAGTCCCCCCAGTCTACCGGGTCTCCATCGATCTGGAGCGAAACATCGCCGCAGGAAACCAGCGGCGGCGCGCCCTGTCCCGCCGAGGGGCTGAAGCGAAGCGATCCCCCGGCCAGCTCAACCCGGAGCCCTCCACCCAGGTCGGCGGCGGCCAGGCTGTCATCGGGGTCCAACACGTCCTCCGCGGATTCAAGCTGTCGCCGGGAAAAAAAGCCCTCCGCCCCGGGCGCCAGTTCCCTGGCCGCTGCGGCGTAGACCTCGCGACGAACGCTTCGCGGCCAGCTCCGCAGCTCCTCCAGGGAAAGGAAGATCCCTTCCCCGGCAGCGGCGAGCCGCGCGGCGGCAAGCGCCCGGGCGCCCAGGCTCTCGAGGTCGCCCTGGAGACCGGCGGCCTGTTCGGCAAGATGCCCGAGCGAAGACCTGACGCCCGGATGTACATGCTCTTCCAGCAGGGGCAGCACCTCGTGCCGCACGCGGTTGCGGGGAATCTCCAGGTTCCTGTTGGTCTCGTCGGTCCGATAGGATTGTCCGCGGGCATCGAGAACAGCCAGGAGCTCCGCCCTGGACCAACCCAGCAGCGGCCGCACCAGCTTCACGGCGTCTTCCGTGCCGCCCAGCAGCCTGCTGGAGGGAATCCCGGCCAACCCGGCAACCCCTGTGCCCCTGCAAAGACGCAGCAGAAGGGTCTCCTGCTGATCATCCCTGTGATGACCGGTCGCGATGCAATCGAGCTGGTGCCCGTTCGCCCAGTCCCGGTAGACCGCGTAGCGAAGCTCCCTCGCCTGGCCCTCGCTCAACGAAGCGGGAGGCTCGTGCCCGGCTGGCCCCTGGAGACGAACACTGAGAAACTCTGCCCCCAGCTTCCGCGCCAACTCCCCGGCAAAAACCTCATCCTCATCGGAATCCGCCCCGCGCAGCGCGTGGTTCACATGGCCGAGATAGAGCTCAGGCGCGCTGTCCCCGAGCGCCGCGAAATGCTCGGACAACAGGACCGCGAGGGCGGTAGAATCAGCGCCTCCGGAGCAGGCCACCAGGACCCGCCGAGCGCCATCGAAAAGCTCCCGCTCCTCGCAATCCCGGGCGAAACGTCCCGGGTCATCCACGCCTGTATTCCCGTTCATGCTGGTATCGAGTCCTGCATGGCTCCCAACCAGCTGGAGCCCGAGACCCCCTGGGCCAGCTTACAGGCTCTTTTCACCGAGCACCTGGATGGACCCGGTTTTGCTGATGAGATAGATGCGACCGCGCTCCGTACTGCTGCGGCCAAAATCTGCCGCATTATTCGGAATGAAATTGAAGCCGGCGATATCGAGGCGGAAGGCCTCTTTGCCCGTGGCGATATCCACAGCCAGCAGGGTCTTCTCACCGGAAGCGCCGGGTTCCATCAAAACGTAGAGGTTCTTCTTACCGATGGAAACCACCTTCTTCACATTTTCCAGCTTCCAGGAATGAAATACGGCCGCGACATCATCCCCCTTGGGCAGGGGAAGGGCGAAGAGCGTCCGGGGCAACCCCTTGAGCTTGTTCTCATCCGCGATCGCGAACGCATGGGCTCCACCGGCTGTCTTGTAGATGGAGGGAGGTTCATTGACCTCCGCCTGGGTCACAAAACTCCAGCGAACCGTTCCGTCAAGCCTGAGGCAGTAGAGCTTGTAGTCAGAGGACGCGACAAAGATACCGCGGTCGTAGAAGGCCAGGTCCGAACGAATCCTGTCACCGGTATTGAACTTCCAGGAGCGAACCTTATCCCAACCCTCGGCCGGGACGAGTCCCGTAACGGAACCATCGTGGGAGGCGAAGACAACCTTGTCGCCGGCCAGCAGGGGGGTCGCCTCGATCCGGCCCTTGGTCAGGTAGGTCCACTGCTCAACCTTCATCTTCTTGGGAACCGCGTAGGCGCGCTTGAGGTCGGAGCCGAGGAAGATGTGGCTCTCATTGGCCACCACCGTGGTAGAGACTGGAAAGTTCAGCTCCCTGTCCCACTTCTTGCGGCCGGTATCGAGATCGAGACATACAACCTTGTCCAGCTGAGTGTAATAAAGCTCGGGGTCACGGAGAACCGTTTCCGGATAGTGGTAGGTGGAAGGAGCGTGCACCATGGTGCCCTCGATATCCTCGTACCAGACGGCATGGCCGGAATTTCTGCTGAAGCGAACAAGGTGTCTCTGAGAAACGCTGTTCGGATCGGTAACGCAGAAAAGATCCTCCTCGAGAAGATAGGCTCTCTGAACACCGACGCGCTCTTTGCCGGAGACAACCTCGCCGAGATACCAGACCTCTTCGAGCCCCTTGCCCTTGAGAACGCTCTCAGGAATCCTGGCGCCAACAACGGCAGCTGGAGCGGACGGTAAAGTCACCGCGGGCTTGCCGCTATCGCCACTGGAGGCACAACCGATGATCGAACAGGTGACCACCGCCGCGGCGAGGGTCAGGCCTAGTTTCTTTCTCAAACTGGAAAACTTCATTCTTTCTCCTTAGCTGGCTACCCGGATTCCGGGGCCTCCTCCTTACTTAACCGTTCGCTGAGAAACGTCTTCAATTCTGAGCTGACTGGTTGTGAGGCAGGTAGCGACCGAGGTCGACACCCTTCTCATCTTCGTAAGCTCTCAGTTTCTCGATACGAAGCAGATCCTCATCTATTCGGCTATCAAGTTTGACCACGTAGGGCTTGTTATCCTTACGGGCCTTTAAATCAATCTCAATCTCCTCCCAGGATCCCTCGTAGAGAAGATCCTTGAGAGCGAGCAGGTGATGCTCCTCTTCAGAGAGGGAGCTGAAAAAAGACTCGTGATGTTCCATCTGAAAACGTGATCACTTGTCCTTGAACTTGACCTCCGTGGATTCCTTACGCCACTCCATACGAATATTCTTGAAGCTGTCGTTGGTGATCTCATATTCGTCACCAGGACGCGACAAATGGATCAGACGGATCCTCTCTCGCAGGAGGGTGCGGCCATCGGGGTCGCTGATTACTTCAATGTCATTGGACAGTCCAGTCACTCGGATGGTGATATTCTTGGCATTCGGATCGAACTTGTTGAATACCGCGACACAGAGCCGCTTCTCTCCATCCTTGATCCTGGTATAGGAGAACTTCCGCTCACCCAGGGACTTGTCCTTGAGCAGTTTGAACTTGTCGGCCTTGCCCCACAGAGGTCTGTCTTCCTGTCTCTCGATCGCCTTCTCTACAGAGGGAAGAAACAGATCGGAATAGCCTTTCTTCCTGTCGCTCTTGGCGCTGATGGAAAGAAAGAAGTTTCGATCCGCCCCGGACTTGTTCTCCAGGGAGTAGACCATGTACCAGAAGGTCCTGCCTTTACCCACGCCAATGCGGGGGGTCACCATACGGATCTTCAGGGGCGTCATCTCGAGCGTCCACTTTTTCTCGTTGAAATCGGCTACCTCGCCTTCCTCCTGCGTAAAAACAAGAGGACAGGCCGAAAGGAAAAAACCGACGCCAAGCAGCAGTATCTTTTCAATACTCAACCTTCTCCTGGCGAGCTGAAGCATGTCTTCTACCATTGCCTTTCTTTAAACGGCGGCCCAAGTAAAATCCCCTCCCGGCGACGGCCGGAAGAATGATTCAGGGCCCATTGTATTTCTTACTGATTCCCGGGCTTACCAACT
>CAJWMA010000070.1 GCA_913042995.1 uncultured bacterium
GCTCTTCTCGGTGGGGGGGAAGAAGGACTGACGAACCCGGTCCCGGTTCAGCTGGCGAGGATCCTGGCAAGCTCCAGCAGGTTCTCGGGCAGCTCGCGGGTCTCCTTCCAGGCCAGTTCAAGCTCGACCAGGGTGACCTGTCCATTTCGTCTCGCTACCATCTTCGAGGACTCTCCCGACCGCAGCGCGTCAACCGCGGCCTTTCCGAAGAGTCCTCCCTGGACCCTGTCAACGGCGCTGGGGGCGCCGCCGCGCTGGATGTAGCCCAGGACCGAGACGCGCGGATCGTAGCCTGACTGGCCGGAGATCTTTCGGGCGATCTCATAGGCGTTGCCCGCGTCGTCTCCCTCGGCAACCACCACGATACTGGAGACCTTGCCGGCCTCGCGGCAGCGTTCGAGCTGGGCGCAGAGCGCTGTGATATCAGTTGGCACCTCCGGAACCAGGACACCCTCGGCACCGCAGGCGAGCGCCACCTGGAGCGCGAGGAATCCCCGGTTGCGGCCCATGACCTCGACCAGGAAGAGCCGCTCGTGGGAGGTGGCCGTGTCTCGGATCTTGTCGATGGCCTCCACCGCTGTGTTGACGGCCGTGTCGAACCCGAGGGCATAGTCAGTTCCGCCTACATCGTTGTCGATGGTTTTCGGTATGCCGATGAGCGGCAGGTTGGTCTGGCGCGCGAGCTCCGAGGCGCCGTTCAGCGAGCCATTGCCGCCGATCACGACCAGTCCGTCAATTTCGCGTTCGAGGAGATGGGAGGCGGCTTTCTCCCGCGCCTCGGCTTCCCTGAATTCCGGGCAGCGGCTGGAGCGGAGAACGGTTCCGCCCAGGTTGACGATTCCCGCGACGCTGCGGGCATTCATGAGCTCCATCTCGTTATCGATCAGGCCTCGCCACCCGCGGTGGACCCCGATGGTCTCGATGCCGTCGGCAAGGGCGGTTCGTACAACGGAGCGAATGCAGGGATTCAGGCCCGGGCAATCTCCTCCGCTGGTCAGCAGTGCTATTCGTTTCAAGTGCGGGGGGTGCTCAGCAGCCGAGGTCGTCGTCGGTTGGATCCATTCCGGCCCTGGGGAAAGGCATCCGGGGTCTGTCCCCGCCGGAAAACAGGAAGCGCAGGATCAGGATTCCATCGGAGATGTCGATTCTTCCATCATCGTTGGAGTCAGCCGCATCTTCACAGGACAATACCCTGCCGCCTCGAAAGAGATAATCCAGCAGGAACACGGCATCTGTCAACTGGATGGTTCCATTTTGGTCTGAATCGCCCCGCAGGAAGGTCGCTCCCGCGAGAGCGGTAACCTGGCCAGGCATCGCCAGCGGACTCACGACTCGTCCCTTGGCGACGGTGGTGTATTCCAGCTCCACTGGCGGCGAACCTATACCGCTGGCGAGCTCCACCCGGGCGCGGTCGCCGACAGAGAGCTCCGCTGATATCGATACCAGGAGCCTGGCGATGACCAGCTCCTCCGCCACTGGAATGTTGGGGGTCGTGTCCGTCAGTGACATCACGATACCGAAGGTGGTAATGCCTGATTCGTTGTCGATATTGGCGGCTGCGAAGCTGGCCTCGTTTGTCAGCAGGTTCGCGGTGCTGACCTCGTTCATGCTGAGCTCGGAGGCCTCGTAGGAGACAGCGAAGGAGACTCCAGCCAGAGCCTCGTCGGACGTACACAGGATGTCGACCGGGATGCGGCTCCCCCCTACGGGGCCCTCGCTTTCGGCGACGCGCAGGACCTTGGACCTGTAGCTGAAAGCGTCCTGGAGTCGGACCTGGGTTCCATCCTGGGCAACGGTTACGTCAAAGATCCCGCCGCTGCGGCGGCGGGGAAGGCTGCCGCGAATCATCCGGGAATCAATCCACACGGCATCTTCGAGCTCAACTCCGCCGATGCGAACCTCGGCGGTAGAGCTGAAATTTTCGCCCGTCACCGTCACCGGGATTCCGCCGGTGACGGGACCCTCGCCGGGCGAGATGGAAGCGAGCTCCGGGGCCGGGGCAAGATAACGATAGCCGTCTTCAAGGACGACATCGCCCAGCTCGCTGCTCAGGCGGATGTCGGCGGTTCCCGCGTTACCGGAGATCATGCGGTTGACCCTGATGAGGCAGCAGTCCTCGATGGTCCAGGCCGAGGAGGACAGCCGGCGTCCTCCTACGTAGAGCGTAGAGTTCTGATCCCAGGTGAAGTTGCGGCCGCGGATCAGGACTTCGTTTCTTCCCGCGGCTGGTCCGGAACTCGGCTCAACATCGAGGATGCTCGCTGCAGGATTCGCGCCCGCCCGGGTATCGTAGAGGAATTCGACACCCGCGAGGTCATCCTCGTGCAGGGTCCTCAGATGCTGTCCTCGGTTCAGGGCGGCCGCGTACATTGTCGATGTGCGGATGCCGCTGTGGTCAAGCCCGATCGCGTGGCCGAACTCGTGGGCGGCGATTCCCCTGATGTCCATCGTGCCGCTGGGCGGATCCTGGGGGCCGCTCCATTGGTTGGCGGTTCCGAGGCTTTCTGAGAACAGCACCATGTCAAAGCCCTCGATGCGAGAGCCAACGCCGGAGATGAGAGTTACGGCAAGCGCGTCGCCTCCATCCTGGTTGCTCCAGGACACCGTGTTGATGCCGTCGTTGTCATTGAGTCCTGTGGCTGTCGTGGTGCCGAGGTAGACGAAGCGCAGGTCCGCCGCGGATTGTTCCCGCCAGCTCTCAGCTGAGCAGGAGATGAGCTCGAGCTGCTGCTCGCGGGTGCCGCTCAGATCCTGGTCCGGAAAGTTCGGGTTGACCCTGTAGTTGACCCGGCCGGTGCGCCAACTCATCCCGAGGGTCTCGAAGGCCTGCGCGGTTGGAGAGCGCATGACCCCGGCGAGACCAAGGATAAGCGGCAGGATCAGAGCTGCTCGTTGGAGACCTCTCATCTGTCCGCCCCTCTTTTCTCCCGCGTTCCGCGGCCGGAAGATCTTCTTTCCAGCAGCAGCCTCCTCACCATGAGCCGGAGAGCCTTCGCCTCCATGGGCTTCTTGACGGGGAGCTGTTGTGAACCGCGCACCAGGAGCTTGCCGGCGCCGTCCGCGCCGGGTCGGCCCTGGTCCGGGCTCGTCCGCTCGAGGCGGTATTTGCCCTGGAACCAGCCGGTGGTCCAGAGGGAGTTGTTGAACTCGCTGGCGAATACCAGCACCTTTTCTCCCCGGCTGAAGGTTGGAGACGCGGCGCATCTCTGCCAGCGCTCCCCGATTCGGCCCCCAAGGTAGCGGATGGTGATCTCGGTTATCTTGCCAGGGGCGCCTGGGGATTCGGCTTCGCGCGTGATCTCCGGGCGTTTGCCCAGCGAATCCTTCCAGACCTCAGAGACCTTGATTTTCACCTTCGTGATCATCGCTCGTCCGAGCCCGAGGAAATCTCCCCACTCGCTTTCTGTCGCGATGACCTCTCCGCAGAAGATGTGGCTTGACCGCAGGGTCAGCTTCTCGAGATCGAGCTCAACCACAGCCGCTCGGCCTTCAATGCAGGCCAGCAGGCAGAGCGCAGGCAGAAAGATCAGGCGGTGTTTTTTCATGACTTTGCCGGCTGCCTTGGAAGGCGTATTTTGTTGAAAGACCGGTTGGTTCAAGCGCCTCGGAGCCCGAAGATGCTTTTGCCGTGAACCTATGATACTTTGCCCGGTCTGGAACGGCAGCAAAAACTGTCAGCCCTTCCGTGGGCCGGGGAAACGTCAGATTCGTGCGAATGATCCATGAGTGACAAGATCGAAAAAAACCGCCTCGCCGAGGTGGATAGCCTCATTGAAAAATATCCTGATGTGCCCCAGGAGGCGATCTTCAAGGAAGATCTGCTCCGGCTGGGAGTCAGCTTTTCCGAGGATGCTCTCAGGGTCTGCAGCGGATTCAAGCCCAAGTCCTACTTCATCTTCAGCTTCGATCTGCGCCCTATCAAGGAGCTGGAGCAGGGTGAAAACCTGAGAGCTCCCGAGGAGCTATCCCTGGTAGACGGCCCCCGCGGCTTCCGACGCACCATCGTGAGCGTCAGGATCAATCCGGGCTCTCCATACCGGGTCGATATCATCGAGGGGAAGCTGTCGCTGCTGGTAGAGGGGGAGGGGGTCTGCGAGGTCGAGCTGCAGGAGATGCCGGAGTATTACCTGCGCGATCTGCGGAACGGTAGAACGATTTCGGAGATCGCGCCGACCATTGAATGGGGCTATCTCGTCTACCTGACGGTTTATCGCAAGTGCCAGTATTTTGGCTTCAAGGAAGAATGCCAGTTCTGTGACATCAACGAAAATGTTCGTCAGCAGAAGGAGGCGGGCAGACCCTATGAAACGGTGAAGCCCATCGAGGAGGTGGTGGAGGCTCTCGAGATTATAGATGAGACGGATGTCGAGAAACGCACCGGAGCCTATACGCTCACTGGAGGCAGCATCACCCGGCATCTGCGGGGCGAGGATGAGGCGACGTTCTACGAGGCCTACGCCCGGGCGATCAATTCCCGCTTTCCGGGGCGCTGGATCTCCAAGATGGTCGTCCAGGCCCTGCCGCTCGATGATGTTAAGAGATTCCGGGATGCCGGAGTCCAGATCTACCATCCTAACTACGAGGTCTGGGATCGCCGTCTCTTTCCGATCATCTGCCCCGGTAAAGAGGACTACGTGGGGCGCGATGAATGGATGAAACGCATTGTCGATTCGGCGGAGATCTTCGGCCCATCGCAGGTCATTCCGAATTTTGTCGCCGGCGTAGAGATGGCGGCTCCGCATGGATTCAAGACGGTAGAGGAGGCGCTCGCGTCTACTGGCGAGGGGCTCGATTATTTCATGTCGCAGGGGATCACTCCCCGCTTCACCGTATGGTGTCCTGAACCCCTGAGTGTCCTGGGAAAAGACCAGGGTCCGGCTCCCCTCGAATATCATGTCGGGCTGCTGAGGCTCTGGCGGGAAACTCTTCTTCGCTACGGCCTCCCGGCTCCGCCGGGCTACGGGGAGCCCGGCGTTGGCAAGGCGGTCTTCTCGGTGAGCTCCTTCATGGACGCCCTGCCGGGGGATCTCGAGGTCGCTCGGATTCCAGGCGAGTCGCGGCCCGCGGCCCGCAGCTGAATATCCGGCCCCCGGTTATTTTTCTCCGCCGAGGCCGAACTCGCCTTTGCGAGCCCGGAGAGAGCTGTGGATGTGGGCGGCATTGTTCTGGAAATTGGAGAAGCTGATGATGAAGGCCGGTCCGTGAACGATGAAGGAGTGGCCTTCGCCAGGTTCCAGCTTTCCGCGCCAGGCGATCTGTACGTTTCCCAATTGCTTCGACAGGGATGTCTCCATTTCCTTTCTCAGGCTCGCATCCATATTCTTGGTATGTTCGAGCACCAGGCTGGTGAGAATCTTGGCCTGCACCTTGCTCATGCTCTCGCCGGCGAGCCCGGTCGGCAGGTTGGCGTTGTAGGCCGCAGATTGCGTGGCTTTTACCTCTTCCGGCTTTCCCTTTCCAAGCGCCGACTTGAGCTGAGATTTGTCGAGGCTCAGCATCAGCTCCCGGCCGAGATCTTCGATTTTTCCAAGGACCCTGAGCCCTTTCTTTGGTCCGGATTTGACTATGGCGGGGTTGGCTCCGTAGAAAAGAGGAGTGGAGGAGAGCACCTTTCTTCCCTCCAGGGTGAAGTTGACGCAGAGGTGATGGCCTTCAAACCGCCACCCCCACTGTTCTTTCTTCCCCGGGGAGCCAAAGACACTCAGGTAGTAGTGTTCCGGGTCACGGCTGAATCTCCTGTTCGGTCCCTCGATCGCCTGGAGGATGCCTTCGAGCAAGCGTACGTCGTTTACGGTCCTGGTTCCCGTCTCCCCCAGTGAGGCGGTCAGGAGTTCCTGGACTAGCTTCTGTTGTTCGGGGTTCATTTCGCTCAGGGGTAATCCCTTCCGGGGCCTGGGAATGAAATGCCAGTTCAGGCGTTCCTCATCGTTGAAGGCAAAGAGCGTCTTTTTTTTCTGGTTCGCGCCGAGCTTGCCGAGGATCTTCTCTACTGCAGCGGTGATGGCTTCGGCTGTCCTGGCACTGGAGGCGGCCGCCTCGACCGAATTGACATGGCGGTCAAGGGCGGGGGTTAACAGCCAGACCGCCAGGAGGAGAACGCCGCTGGATAGAAAGACGATCTTGTTCATCTTGAATGCCTTTGATTTCCCGGTTGCGAATTGAAAAGCGAATTGAGCCGGACAGTATACCGTCCATGCGGTCTTTCGGCCAGTCAACTGGCTGAGCTCAGCCAAGCCCGTACCTCTCCAGGAGCAGGTCGAGCTTCCGCCGGTCCGAGCTGGCGGTAACAGATCCTTTGCGTTGGACGCAGAGAGTCCCCAGCTCACAGCCGAGCTTCGCGCATTCAAGAGGGTCGAGGCCATTGATTCTTCCGGCAAGAAATCCGCCGACAAAGTTGTCCCCGGCTCCGCAGGTGTCGATGGCCGTCACCTTCTCGGCAGGAATCTTTTCGACCTGTCCATCCCAGGAGACGACCGCTCCGCGATCTCCCCGTTTGATGACGGCAATCGTGACTCCCAGGCCGTGGAGGCAGGCCAGTACATCTTCGAGTCTGTCCCTGCCGGTGATGGCGCGGGCCTCGGCCTCGTTCGGGAAGACCATATCCGCCAGCTCCAGGAGGGGGGCATGGGTCTCGGCCGGGTCGGAATCCGGCTCGAGGTTGTCCTGGGAGACAAAGACATCGAGGCTGAGCTCGATGCCCGCGCTCTTGACGCTTCGGGCGGTCTCCAGGCAGGGATTGGGCCAGAATGAGCCGAGCAGCTCCGGCGCCGCCATGTGAAATACCTCCCAGGGTTTGGCCAGTGCCGCGGTCGGCAGCTCCCAGGAGTCATTGCTGCCGCCATGATGGACAAAGCTGCGCTCGCCGGCCTGGTCGTTGAGTACCAGGGTGACAGGGGCTCCGCAGTTCTCCCTTGTGAGCAGCAGGGACAGGTCAATTCCTTCGGCCGTGAGTAATTCGCGCAGGTGTCCTCCAAACACGTCATCACCCAGCACTCCCGCCAGGGCCGTGGGTACTCCAAGGCGGGCCGCCGTGACGGCCGTATTGGCTCCATTGCCTCCGAGCTCTACCCGCGGGCGTGGAATCCTCTCGATGCCGCCCGGGGGTGGAGGGTCGTGTGGAGGGATGTAGAGGTCCGCGCAGCAGTTTCCAATGATTGCGAGTCCGGGCATCAGGGAGTTTTCTTTCGGTATTGATTTAAGGCGCTGACGGCCTCGTTCGCGAAGGCTCGGCGCACATTCGAGATCTTTCTGTTCTGGCGGGTGGGATGGACCCGGTTGCTCAGGAGGATGATGTAGAGATCGTTTTCCGGATCAATCCAGATAGAGGTTCCAGTGAAGCCTGTGTGGCCGAAGGATTTCCTGCTCGCAAGCTCTCCCGCTGAACTTCTTTTCGAGGGAGTGTCCCAGCCCAGCGCCCGGCTGGAGCCTCCTGGAGAATTCTTGCGGCGTATAAAATTTTCGAGCACCTTCCTGTCAAGCCGGCGGCTTTTTCCTTTGAGGGCGAGCAGCAGCTCGCGAGCGAGTCGGGACAGATCAGAGGAGGTGGAGAAGAGTCCCGCGTGTCCCGTGATCCCTTCGCCCGCGCGGGCGTTTTCGTCATGAACAGTCCCGTGAATGTACTCTTTCGTCTCCTTGTCAAGCTCCGTGGGAGCGATCCTTCTTTTTCGCGATGTCGGCGGATTCCTCAGGGTGTTTTTCATTCCGAGAGGTCTGAAGACCAGCTCCTCCTCGAGCGCGGCCAGGGGCTTCCCCCCGGTCTTCGCGGCAAGCTCTCCCAGGAGGATGAAGCCGAGGTCACTATAGCGGTAGAGGGAGCCGGGCTCCGCCTCCAGCGGCGTCACCAGGATGGCCTTCAGCAATTCCCGGTAGCTCTTGCAGGTCTCGTAGAGCGGTTTCCAGCTCGGGAGGCCGGAGGTATGAAGAAGAAGCTGCTCAACCGTCACCTTCTTTTTAAGCTCCCGGTTTTTTTTCTCCAGCGAGGCGGGAGCGAAGGCCGGCAGGTGGCTGGCAACGGTGTCTTCGAGCGCCAGTTTCTTCTCCTGGACAAGGGCGGCGACTACGGACGTCGTTCCGATGACCTTGGTCAGGGAGGCGAGATCATAGAGGGTCCCGGGTCCCGGAACCGCGGCGGCCGGCAGCGACAGCTTTCCAGCGGTTTTCCTGTCAAGGGCGAGTGTTCCAAAGCCGCCGGTCCAGTAGCTTCCAGAGCTGGAGCCGACCGCCGCAGCGCAGCCCGGGAAGGCTCCGTCCTTGACGGCGGCGGCGAGAAGCCTGTCCACCCTGGAGAAATCTGGAGCCCGTCCGGGGTTCACCGAGCAGGCCAGGAGCGCGGGAGTCAATACCCATACCGGTATATAGCGGTGGGAGAATTTCATGAAGGACATGATAGCCCGCAGGCCTCCTTCAGACTCCGAGGAATTCTCTGAGGTTGGACTCGTAGATGTCGTTGGCCTCCGGGGTGGCCATGTTGAGACGGAATTCATTGATAACCTTGATCGACATGGCCATCCATTCCTTCCAGCAGTCCACGCAGATGTCCTCCTGGACCCTGGCTCCAAGTTCTCCGGAAAAGGGAGCATCTTCCAGTCCTGGTCTCGCCTTTCTGCAGCGTTTGCAGACAAACGCGCCCGCCTCGATGGCCTCGGTATCTTCCTCTGCCGCCAGGTCGGGAGGCTCGATTCCATGATCGCTCAGCAGCGCGCTCATCGCATCCCGGGGCATGAACTCGCCGCGTTCGTGCGCCATCAGGATAGATGCCTCCAGCAGCTCGATGGCCTCGGTTTTTCTCCCCAGCTCGAGCAGGGACTCGCCGAGGAACTGGCGGGCGACGCTATGCTCCTGGTTGACCTCGAGGCAGTTCTTCAGCGATGTCTCGGCCTCTTCAAACCTGCCGGCCTCCTTGTAGAGTTTTCCCAGGCTGAAGTGGGCCAGCTCGTTCGAGGGATCCGCCTCTGCCATGTTCCTGAAGAGGTTGATCTTGTCTTCGTTTTCCATCCGCGCTCCGATTCTTCTGCCGGTTATTTTTAGCGAAGATCATTCTTTCAGCCCCGGTGACCGGGTGCAAGGCTGGTGATGGAGAAGCTGAGCGGCCGGGGCGGTACGACCGGAAGACTCTTCCGATAACGCTGCGGCAGGGGGGGAGCAGGTATTTGCTCTGGGCCTTTCAGGAGCCTCCAGGGGCCTTCTTTGGGCGATTTCACCCAGGGCAGGAGGCCATTTCCGCTGGTGGGTTCGATGGTAGAGTGTAGATGGATAGATTCTGAGGCACTATTCTCTACCTCCTTTCAAAAAAGTGTCCGGAACCAGCTCCAGTACTCGGAAATCGATAAAGATGGCGAATCATAAAATAGTCCTGATCGGCGGCGGCAATATGGGCCGCTCCCTGCTTCGCGGCATCCTGAAGGCGGGCCTGACCCCGGCTGAAAATTTCACCGTGGTCGATGTAGATGAAGGTACGCTCGGAGCCTTACGGGATGAATACGGTATGCAGACCTCGACCGATGCGGCCGAGGCGATCGTCGGCGCCGAGGTGGTGATCCTCGCGGTCAAGCCCTACATTCTCAACGGCGTCCTGGACGGACTGGCTCCCACAGTAGAGGCGGACCAGCTGTTTATCTCTATCGTGGCCGGAGTGAAGGGTTCGTACATCAGCAAGAAGCTGGGCAAGAACAATCCGGTGGTGCGCTGCATGCCCAACATCGCGGCGATCGTGGACGCGGCGGCCAGCGGTGTTTCCGCTTGCGGTTCGGCTACTCCGGAGCATCTCGATATTGCTGAGGAGCTGCTCGGAGCGGTTGGCGAGGTGGTGAGGGTGAAGGAGAATCTTCTCGATGCCGTGACTGGTTTGAGCGGAAGCGGACCGGCCTATATCTACATGGTCATCGAGGCGCTCTGCGATGGAGGTGTCCGGATGGGGTTGACCCGGGAAATTTCGATGAAGCTCGCCATCCAGACCGTCTCGGGAGCGGCGCAGGTGGTGAGGGAGAGTGGTGAGCATCCGGCGGTTCTGAAGGACAGGGTGACAACGCCGGGGGGGACGACCATCGCCGCTCTGAATGTTCTCGAGGCGGGTGGGCTCCGGGGCATGATGATTGACGCCGTTGTAGCGGCGACCGAGCGCGCCAAGGCCGTAGCCGAGGAGACCTCGGCTGAAGCCTCCGAGGATGCCTGAGCGCCAGCCTCTTTTCAGCTCTCCAGCGAAAGAGTCCTGGCGGGCCTGGCACAGGCCGCAAGCTCGACCTCGAGGCCTACAATCAGGGCCAGGAAAGGAAGCTCTGGAATACCTTCGGGAAGGGCCACCCGGTAGCAGCTCCCATCTACACTGTCGTCCGCCTGTTCCCGGAAGACCGTAGCGGCAACTTTTTCACGTATGCGAATCTCGTATTCACGCGCGGGGAGGTCTCCATTCAGCCTCAGGCTGCCGGCCTCCGGAACCTCGTCCGCCATTCTCGTTCCAACTCCTACGAGCCTGGGTATTCCCCCCTTGCGGCCCGTCCGGATCTGAATCCAGGGCTGCCCGAGCAGGCTCATCTTGAGGCTGGATTTCAGCGATAGCAGTGGTTTTTCAATTACCAGCAGGGCGCCGTGTTTGCGGTGTCCGATCTTGATCGGAAAGGAGCCGGAGTTGCCGGAGAGAACCTCCAGTTCGCCGCCTTCCTGGCTGCTGACCAGGGTGCGTTGGTTGCCTCCGCCGGCCAGCGCTTCAGGTCTGATGGTGAATTTTTTCCATCCTGAGATGGGGCTCTCTTCAATGACGGCTCGCTCCGATGTGCTGACAAATAGCGAGACCAGCAGCGCCAGGCCGGTTACCGCCAGGGATAGAAGCAGGAAATCATTCGAATCCATTTAAAGCATCCAATGTGTCGCGACTTATTTTTTTATCGGCATCGTTTGGGAACAACCTGAAGGCCCATCCGCACTTCCACTGTTTTTCGTTCTGCGATGCAGACCTTTATTTTTATCGGTTACACTCCATGCGCCTCATGCTGAGACGCGTGAGCTTTGCTTTCGATTCTTGATGGGATTCAGAAATGATCTGCAGCGCTGTGAGATTGGAGCTGAGGAGCGGGGGCGGCCGCGGATTTCTGTCGAGCCTGGGATTGCTGGTCCTGGCGATGTCTGTCGGCGGGACTTGCGCCCTCGCGGAAGAGGCCGCGATCGATTCTTCGCGGATGACCTTTCACGGTGATGTCGCGCCGATCTTCAAGCGCAGCTGCCTGGGCTGCCACAGCGGCCGCAAGCCCAAGGGAAAGTACAGCATGGAGAGCCTCGGGAAGCTGCTCGCCGGCTCCGGCCGCGGGCGGACCATCGTCCCGGGGAAACCGACTGAGAGCCTTCTGTTCAGGATGATCAGCGGCAAGCAGAAGCCTCTGATGCCGCCGCGAAAGGCGGAGCCTCTGAGTGAAAAGGACATTCGTATGATCGAGGCCTGGATCAAGGGAGGAGCCCGGGCGGGAACACCACCCGCAGGCCCGGAGCCATACTCTCGTCCTCCCGCCGCCCAGGTTTACCCCCGTCCACCGGTTATTACCGCCCTGCTCTTCGATAGCTCGGGGGAGAATATTTTCATTGGCGGATATCGCGAGGTGCTGGTCCATGGTGTCGAGAATCTTGTGAGCCGGGGTAGTGGAAAGAAAGAGCCTGCGGCGATTCAACCGCTGCGCCGTTTCAGAGGGGAGGCCGAGAGGATTCATGCCCTGGCTCTCGCCCCCGGGGGCAGGATCCTTGCCGTTGCCGGCGGTTCCCCTGCGCGTTTTGGAGAGCTCCAGCTCTGGGATGTCAAGGAGTCCAGGATGCTGCGCTTCAAGCGAATGGGAGGAGATGTTTTCTACTCAGTCGATTTCTCTCCTGATGGTTCCAGGCTGGTTCTTGCAGGTACCGACCGCTCGCTGCATGTGCTGGGCGTAGAAGATCTGGAGTTGCAGTATTCGTCCCAGCTGCATTCCGACTGGGTTCTTGGGGCTGTTTTTTCTTCCGATGGCAAGAGGCTGTTCTCCTGTGGCAGGGATCGTACGATTCGGGCGGCAGCGGCGGAGGATGGCGGCTTCCTGAAGACTCTCGGAACCTTCGACCAGGCCGTCACCCGCGTAGTCACGCGACCAGGCTCTTCCCAGGTTCTTGTCGCGGGCGAGAAGATGGAGCCGAGAATCTACGATGCGACTTCCCTGGTGGAGGGCACAAAGTTCGAGAAACAGCCAGGCCTGATTTTCGCCGCAGGGTATAGCGTGGATGGGACGAAGCTGGCGCTCGCCGGTTCGGCAAAGGAACTCCGTGTTTACGATGCTGATAGCGGCCAGCGGATTGCCGGCCTGCGTTCAGAGCAGGGCTGGATCTACGCCCTTGCCTTCAACGCGGCCGGGGACCGGCTGGTTACAGCTGGCTACGAGGGAACCCTGTGTGTCTGGGATCTCGATAAGGGAAAAAGCCTCGTCGAGGTTGTCCCGGTCATTCTCAAGCGCGCAGGGAAATAGCCTCCCGCCTTCCTGTTCGTAATTGCCGCCTCGGGGGATTAGTATTTCCGCGGTGGAGAGCGGGAGCGTTGAGGAGAAGAAGTTATGGAGAGAGTCCACAGGTGGAAGAGCCTGCCTCAGCCTCCGAGGAGCAGGAGTTTCCGCTCTTGGCGGAAGGTTTCTTCGATTTTCCCAGGCAGCCGATGAGGAAGGCCGTCAGCGTGCCGAGGATGATCCACCACGGCCAGGCTATGTCCGGCAGCCAAAGGATGGCCGCTCGGGTTTCAGGGCAAAGGCCTTCCAGCAGGCCCTGGAGCAGGCCGGGGGCTGTCGCGGGATGTTCCGTGAACTGGCGCAGCTGAAGCAGCAGGACCACCGGGACGCTGGAGAGCATTCCAGCCATCACGCTGAGCCCGCTGCCCCTGTTCGTCAGGATGGCCAGCAGGAAGGCTCCGAGCAATCCGCCGTAGAAGTAGGTGAGGACCTTGAGGGCGATCTTGACGATGTTGTCCTGGCTTCCGACGAAGGCGATGGCGAGTCCGATGAGAAGAAGGGTCCAGAGGATGGTCGCTCCGCGGGAGACCTTCACATAGTGAGCATCGCAATAGCCGCCTCTTCTCTCGGCGAAGGGCTTGTAGATGTCCGCGACCGTTGTCGCGCTGAGGGCGTTGAGGACCGAGGTGAAGCTCGACAGGGCCGCGGCGAGGAGTCCGGCCATGACCAGGCCGGCAAGTCCCGTGGGAAGGTCGTTGACGATGAAGAGCGGGAAGAGCTCGTTCAGATCTTCCGGTACGGCATAGCCGGCGGCTTCCGCTTTGTGCCAGGCCCACAGCAGGGTTCCCAGCGCCAGGAAGAGGGTGATCAGCGGGGTGATGAGAGCCGCGCTCCCAAGCACCGAGAGCTGTCCGCCGCGCGCATCCCGGCAGGTGAGCATTCGCTGGGCAATGTCCTGGTCTGTTCCATGGGTGGCGAGGGTCAGGACCATGCCGCCGAAAAGCCCGGCAATGAGACCGCCGGCATCGGAGATGGAGTTGTCGAGGCGCACCATCGACAGTTTCCGGGAGAATCCCTCCAGGTCGAAGATCGAGCCTGCGGCCTCCGGAAACGAGGCCAGGATCCAGGCTGAGGAGATCAGGCATCCTGCAAGCAGAGCGATGCCCAGGATGACATCCGTCCAGACGACCGCCTTGATTCCCCCCTTCAGGGTGAAGGCCGCTCCGAAGAGTCCCAGCGAGATGATCACGGTTTCGATCGAGTCGGTTCCGATGGCGATCTTGACTGCAAGGCATCCGGCGTAGAGCCGCACAGCGCTTGCCACCACCCTGCCGGCGAGAAAGAGGAGCGCTGAGAGCAGGCGGGTTTTTTCACCGAAACGCTCGGCTAGCAATCCGTAGACGGTGATGTAGTCACGCCTGTAGAAGACCTTGACGAAAACAAGGGCGAGGAAGACCCGGCCGATGGCGAATCCGGCGAAAAGCTGCAGCAGTGTCCAATCGCCTGAGAACGCGGCTGCCGGCACGCCGATGAAGGTAACCGCGCTCGTTTCGGTGGCGATGATGGACAGGCTTGCCGCCCACCAGGGGATAGAACGGCCAGCGAGGAAATAATCACGGGTTGTCGCCTGGCTGCCGCAAGAGCGGAAGCCGACGGCGCCTACACCCAGCAGGAAGAGCGCGACGAGCGACCAGTCGATATAGGAAAGGCCCGCTTGCATGGTTGGGAAGTATAGCAGATCC
>CAJWMA010000071.1 GCA_913042995.1 uncultured bacterium
CCGCCAGGTTGCCTGTACAGAGGATGATCCTGGCTTGGGGGTCCGCTTGCTTGAGCTGGCGGAAGGTGTCGATTCCATCGCTGGAGTTCTTCATGCAGACGTCGAGGATGATGAAATCGAAATCCCGTGTGCGGCAGACCTCGATGGCCTCTTCGCCCGTGGATCGGCAGACGACATTGTCGGTTCCGAGGAAATCGCTGAGCATCTGCCTGATCTGTTCTTCATCGTCGATGACCAGGATTCGGTGATTTCCCTCACGGTTTTCCAGCGCGGCGGGGTTGCCGGAAGCCGCTGGAACGGTTCCGCCGACAGCCTGTTCGAAGACCGGCAACGTGATCGAGAAGGTCGTGCCCATGTCCGGGGCGCTCTCCACGGTGATCCGGCCGCCCCGCGACTGGATGATGTTGTAGCAGACCGACAGTCCGAGCCCGGTGCCTTCCTGTCGCCCGCCTCCGAGCGCTCCCTTCGTGGTGAAGAAGGGGTCGAAGATCCTGTTCAGGTTCTCTTTCGGGATGCCGGAGCCCGTATCGCCAACGGTGATCTCTATCATCTTTTCAGGTCCGGATCTCTTTACCGACAGCGTGATCTCCCCCCTGGCCTCAATCGCATGGATTCCATTGATGAGGAGATTCAGGATGACCTCCTGCAGCTGTCCAGCGCTGATGGCGGCGGTGGGAACCTTCTGGATATCGAGCGAGATCTCGATGCCATTGGATTCGGCCTCTTTCTTGACCAGGCAGAGAGCGCCGTGGATGACATCCTGTACATCACAGGCGGGGTTTTCTTCTCCGCTGCGGTTGTAGGATGAGAGGCTCCCGGTCAGCTCCTGCGCCCTCTGGGCCTGGGTGAGAGCCACCTCCACCAGCTGCGGCATGTACTTGGGGTTTTTCTTGGCGAGCTGGGCGTACCCTGAGATTCCAGCCATGATATTGTTGAACTCATGGGCGATTCCCGATGCGAGGAGTCCTATGGTGGCGATCTTCTCGGTTCGTACCAGCTCGTACTGTGATTCGACCAGTTGGCGGTTGCGCTCGGTGAGCTCATCTGTGGCGCTCTTCAGACGCAGTGATGAGCGGATCCTCGCCAGCAGCTCAGGGTGCTTGAACGGTTTCGGTATGAAGTCGTCGGCGCCGGCGTCGAGGCCTTCGATCCGGTTGTCGACCGAGCCCTGCCCGGTCACCAGGAGAATCATCATTCCCCGCGTGGCCTCGTCGCTTTTCAGCGCCCTGCAGACCTCGATTCCATCCACTCCGGGGAGAATCCAGTCGAGCAGGATGAGGTCCGGTTTTTCCAGGCGAGCGATCTCCAGCGCCTCCTCTCCGCTCATCGCTGTCAGCGTTGAGTAGCCCTGCAGCTCGAGGAGACGTGAGATCGCTCCGAGGAGCTCTTCGTTGTCGTCAACGATCAGGATCTTTCCCGGTTCGGCGGCCTGGTTTTCTCTTACAGTTTCGGTCATGCGCTTTCATCTCCGGCAGGCTGAGATTCTGTCTCTTCACGGTTGAAGTTCAGATTCGAATCCAGGGTCTCCAGCAGTACGTTGGCGTTTGTGATGATGTGCTCAACGTCTTTGCGAACGGCAGCCGTCAGGTGTTCGTCCATCAGGATCAGCTCGGCGTAACAGAAGACCGCGTTGAGGGGATTTTTCAGGCTGTGGGCAAGGCCTCTCATACTCTCGCGGTGACGGAGCTCCTGGTGCGAGGGATCAAGCAGGATAGACTGCCATCTCGTCATCGCCCGGATGCGACAGTCCAGTTCCTCCCGTCTTCCCGGGAGTACGACAAAATCAGCGGCGCCGTTTTCAATCCAGAGCCGCCCCTCTTTTTCGTCGCTTACCGCGGCGAGGGTTAAGGGAGGGAGCCCATCTCTTTCAAGAAGGCTATCCAGGTCTTCGAGCCTGACGAGGTCCGCATCGAGCACGATGCAGAGCGAGGACGAGACTTGCCGGCGACTTTCCAGCAAGCCTTCGATGCCGCTGTATTCGTGTACCTGCAGCGAGCGAAGCAGGCTGCTGGCCGATCGCAGCCGGCCGGCCGGATCGATCAGGGCTAGTATTCTGTCCTTCATGACTTTTTCCCCTGTATGTCAATGCACACAAAGAAGATAGAGGTTTTGACATAAGCTCCCCCCGGGACCAGTCGACCCACCCGATTTCCCTGCATAGAAGATTACGATGCAGAGAATATCGGGGCAAAAGGGGGCCTGTAGGCCTTGAGCAGGGCTTCAGAGACGGTTTACCGGCCCCTCGATCGCTTGCTCAAAGCAGCGCCTGGAAGTCTGGCGGCAGGGGAGCGGCCAATTCGATGTCCTGTTTCAGGCGCGGATGCCAGAACCGGATCGATTCAGAGTGCAGCAGGTAGCGAAGAGGCCAGTCCCGGCGTTCCGGTCGCTCTCCTGGAGAATCGCCTCCGTAGCGCTCGTCTCCCGCGATCGGATGACCGACAGCCGCCAGGTGGATGCGGATCTGGTTCTGTCGACCCGTGCAGGGGACACAGCGAAGCAGGGTGTGATCCCCATAGCTGTCGAGGACGGTAACGAGTGTCCTGGAATCTTTCAGGGGCACCTGCTCGAGGGCTGATTTCAGGCAGCGCCCCTCACCGATTGGTATGTCAATCTCGTTGCGGTCGGACGGGAAGAGCCCATTGGCAAGAGCCAGGTAGCTCTTTGACACGGTCCTTTTTTCAAACTGCTGCTGTACGTCCCGGTGAACATAGTTTTTTTTCCCGACGACAACCACTCCCGTGGTGTCCCGGTCCAGCCGATGGCAGAGCTTTGGAATGACCTCTTCCTGGCCGGCATCGGTGGAGTGGTAGCGATGATGGAGATAGTTGATCAAGGTGTCGTAGACATGGCGGCCAACCGGATGCACGAGCATTCCAGGCGGCTTGTTGACCACCACGAGCCATTCGTCTTCGTAGATGATATCGAGCTTGCGCTCAGAATAGTCATCAGGCAGCCCGAGACCGCTCGACAGGCGTATCTCGACCACATCGTCAAAATGGACGCGCCGGCTGGCCTTGGTCTTTTCACCGTTGACAGTCACCCGTCCATCTTTGATGAGAGCCTGGAGGCGGCTGCGCGATTTCCAGGCGAGGTTGCTGACAAGAAAGCTGTCAAGGCGCTGGGGCTCTCCTGTCTTGACCACGAGCGTGAGGAGGTTTCTTTCCTCTGAGAGGTTTCTTCCCCGGCCGATCAAGAGCTCTTCTCCAGGGAAGGTCTGCGGACGCTCTCGCTTGAGGGAGATGTTCGCTCCGGAAAACACGAGTTCAATTCAGTTCTGGTCACGTCAGGTCCGGAGGGCAAGAACAAAGGGTTTATAACTGTAGGGAATGTCGTATCGTTTCGCCAGTTCCCTGATCTCAGAGTGGTATTTCTCGTAGATTGCCTGCAACTGCTCCGCGAAGTTTCCATCGCAAAAATAGGTACGGCAGCCGAGCGGCCTCCTCTTTCGCTCTACGCACCGGCCATCTTCCCAGAAGGGACAGAGTGCGTTGTCGGGGGGAAAGGTCTCGGGGTGTTTTTTCCTGACGTATTCAAGCTCCAGGCTGGAGGCGAAGAGAGTGTGGTCGACTTTCTCAAAATTACAGCAATCTCCGCGCAGCCAGCACTCGACTCCGCTCTCGCTGATCTCTTTGTCTACACGCCGATAGAGCTTTTCGAGAGCTTCGAAAGCTTCGGCGGCTGGCCGGTTTTTCTGTTCTTTCCGTTGCTTCGGATGGCTCGAATTTTGAGTCATAAACCCGATTATGTGCTTTTTCGCTAGCCTATGAAAGAAGCAGTCAGTAAACGAAGAGTGCTGGGTGTCAGAATATCTGACAGGTAAACGGTTACTGCCGCTTCTGCTCTTGTAGAGCTATCTCTATTCAGTCAAATGGGTTAGGGATAATAATTGAGAGATGGAACAGTGGTTGCATATTTGTTGGCTTCGAGCCTTAGGCATTATTCAGCCAGGATAGGCTCCAGCACCCGACAGATTTCGGGATCTACCTGTTTCTATTCAAGTTATCGGCTCATTTATTCCGAAAATATATAGAGAGTAGCAGTCTTTTTTGCCGCGATGGCTCAATTGGTTGGAGGAGTCCTTGGTAGGGCCACGATCATCGCTGAGGAGAAAGCTTTATTGTTTCTTACAGTGCATCACCTGCACTGTTTGCTGTTGGTGTGCCATCGCGCAAGCCTCCCCCTGGCAGGGGTTAGAGCGCGAGGGTGCTTCCATAATGCGGGGGGCAACGGAGGCTTATGGCAAAGCTTACGACTGCTGGTCAGAGATAGAGAGTCTGGCTGTAAAACTCGCAGAGCCGAGCTTGAAGCAGACCTCGAGGGCTCGTCGTCTTAATCTGGCGGTCAGTATGCTTGATTCGAATGAATTCAGCGTACTGGCTAAGGGTGGCGACGACCCTCTGAGGGTTCCTGTCCTGGTTACCAGGGCCGGGCGGAAGATCGATGGGAAGGAGTTGGGAGAGATCATCAGGATCCTCTCGCTTGTTCGCCAGCGTTATCCTCTCCAGCACAACGCCGAGGCCCGGGATCTCCCGCTGGTCTACGAGGCCCTGGCGATACTGCACGGTATTCACGGTGACAGCATCCAGCGACGGGCGGATGCGTGTTTTCGAAAAGCCCTTGCGGCCATCGAGGCGAACGAGCGGCTTTCCCCTGACGGAGCCGCCGCCGCGATCAGGCTCCGATTCAGGCTGCGTGATTTCAAGGGGGCGTGGAATGATTCGAATCTCCATCAGGGTCTTCTTGAAAAGGCAGGCCGGGACACCCGCCTTCATACCCTCGGTCTGCTGGCCCGGGCCGCGAAGTTTCTTGGCTACGGCGACAGGCTCCTCGCCATCCGGGCGCAGATTACCGCCCTGGGGGGCAAGGCGGAGCAGGCGCCAAGGCCGCGTTCCCGTTTTGCCGGGCTCTCGGTCGGCTCGCGCGCTGAGCTGACCCTGGTCGCCAGCGGGCTGGTCCGCCTGCTCGACTCCTGTGAATTGCGAAAGAGGGACACGGCTGTCCTGGCCCTTATCGCTTCCCTGTCCGCTCTCGAGCTGGGAGAGTATGCGTTGGCCAGGGAGCTGCTTGAAGTTGATCTCGCCGGGCTGGGATATCCCTGGCTGGAAGCCGCGGTCACTTCCCGAGCGGGTATGGCCTGTGAACTGCTGGGCGATTTTGAGGGGGCTCTCCATTCGCTGAAACGTTCCCGCGCGCTGGCCGTCGCCGCCGGGGCAGCGGCCTTTGTCGCGCGTCTTGACCTGAACGAGGCCGCGGTGCTCATGGCGTTGGGAAAACCGGTCGCCGCGGGTGAGCGGGCCCGGGGGCTGGTGAGAAGCCCCGCTGCTTCCCTCGAGGTCAGGATCAGGGCGCGCATACTGATGGGAGCGGCGCTGTATGAGCGGGGAAGAAGTGAGCCGGAGCGCCTGTCCCAGGCCCTGAGGGTCTTCCTGGCCGTGGATCGTGAACTGGACGCCGATGCGGCGAGAAAGCTGCCGGGGAAGCTGGAACTGGAGCTGACCAACTCGATCTACCAGGCCAACATTCTGCGCAAGCAGGCCCGGGCCCTTGGCGGCAAAGAAAAGACCGACAGGTATCGCAAGGCGATCAGTCTGCAGGATGATGCCATGCGGCGCGCCGCAGAGGCTGGAAATACCAGGCTTTCGGCTATCGCCGGGTCCAATCTCGGGGAGCTTTACCTTGAGTCAGGATCTTATGAAAGCGCGGAGAAATTTACCCGGTGGGCGCTCGACAGGGCGGTTGATTCCGGGCGGTTTGAGACCCGGTGGAGATGCCATTGGTACCTCGCCCGCATAGCCGAGAAGATGGGGAGAAGAGGCGAAGCTGAAGAGAACCTGGACGAGGCGGTTCGGATTGTGGAATCCTATCGTGCGAGGATCCTGGACGTGGAGTCGAAGACAGGCTTCATGACCGACAAGCTGGATATGTACCGCTATCTTGTTCGTCGTGAAATAAGCGGAGGGCGAGCGGTCCGCGCCCTGGAGTTCGCGGAACGTTCAAGAGCTCGCGCCCTGGTCGAGTCCATGGGCTGGAGGTTCGTCACGCTGGCTGAACCCAACGGCAGCAGGCTCTATCGCCAGTATGTTTCACTCAACGGCAGGGCTCATCTTTCTGGCGGCGGTGGAGCCATGAGCCTGCTCGGGGTAAGGGGAGCGCGTGAAGATTTCAATGCCCTGCGCGAGCGCCTGGCGGCAGTCAAGCAACGGCTTCAGCGCGCGGCGCTCAAGCAGCCTCTGCTCGGGATGCTGGTCGATGGGGCGCCCGCTACGGCGGCTGAGATCATCGCGGAATTACCGGCGGATACAGCCTTGCTGGAATACTTTTCGCTGGGCGATTCCCTGGCGGTCTTCCTGGTCCAGGATGGGAAGGTGACCGTGGTCGAGTTGAAGGTCAACCCCCGCAAGCTGGCGGATACCATTCGGCGTTATCTTGCCGGTTCCGCCGCGGACCAGGCGCTCTCCAGCCGGCTCTACAGGGAGCTCCTCGCTCCCCTCGCATCGAGGGTGAAGAAATCACGTGTCCTGATCATTCCTCATGGAGCTCTTCACAGGCTGCCGTTTGAAACCCTTGCGGGGCCGGAGGGCTTCCAGGTTGAGAGCTGGACGATCTCGTATCTCCAGAGCGCGAGCCTGCTGAGGTACCTCCGGTTGAACTCGGCGCGAGGTGGAGGTTCCAGCGTTGGGCGGAAGCCGCTCAAGCTGCTCGCTCTGGCTGATCCGGACACCGACTACGACAGGGACGGAAAACCGAATAAGGTGAGCCTGGTACACGCTCGCAAGGAGGTCGCGGCCTTTTCTCCCGGCTTCCGTGAAAGTGTCGTGTTGAGCGGCATCCAGGCCAGGGAGAGCGTCATTGCGGCGCTGTCGAGAGGGCAGGACGTTATCCACTTCGCCTGTCACGGCGAGTTCTATCCCGCCAGGCCGTGGGAGTCGACCCTGTTTCTCGCTCCGGGAGGGAAGGGCGCGAAGACCAGCTCGCGTGATGGCCAGTTGAAGGCCTGGGAGATCTACGCGATGGATCTGAAAGGAAATCGGCTGGTGACTCTTTCCGGCTGCGAGACGGGCCGAAATGAAATCCAGGGAGGAGATGATCCAGTCGGGCTTGCTACCGCTTTTCTGCATTGCGGAGCCGGGGCCCTGCTGGTGAGCCTCTGGAAGGTGGAGGATGCGGCAACTGCTGAGTTGATGAGCTTGTTTTACGATCATTGGATTCGCCATGGAAGGGATCGTGTCGATGCATTGCGACAGGCGAAGCTCGCGATGTTGAAGGGAAAATACAGTCACCCGCGTCAGTGGGCGGCCTTCGTATTCATCGGAGACCGTTGATCATGCGCTTGAAGGCCGCCTGCGGGTGAAAGGAATATGAAAGTGAAGAGAACCAAGGAGCTTAGAATGGATACCAGGGGAACGAATTCTCCAGGCTGGTTTGGAGTGTTTTTTCTGCTTTGCGCGATAGCGGGCGGAATTGTAGTCAGCTGCAGAACCACCGAGCCTCCGGCCGGAACGCAGAAAGATGAAGGCGCCGCAACGGAAGAGAGCGCCTCGCTCCCGCAGTTATCCGAAAAGCCGGTTGCTGAGGAAGCACCCCTTGAGCCTGGGGCAGTTGCCGCAACAGGTAAAGGGGAGACACCGTCCGCCATTGAGTACGGGCCGATTGTCGAGCCGGCTCCAGTTCCCCCGCCAGCGATCGAGAAGGAAGAGGTTCCAGCTCCAGTTCCGGCCGCTCCGCCGGTTGCTGAGGTCAGCGAGATCGCTGATGTTCCCGCCGCAGCCGAACCGGAAATCGTCGGCAAGGTTGACTCGCCGCTGGAGGACAGCCGCGCCCTGGCGCTCCTGGAAGAGCTGAATCTTCATCGTCCCGCTGTTTTACCCGGCGAGCCTGCCGCCGCGCCGCAGCCGAAAGAAAAGAGCGATCCTGGCGAGAGCCCGTCCGTAGCGAAAGAAGCTTCCGAAGAGGTCAAAGTGCCGGCGCCGGTTGTCGAGTCTCTCGGGTTAACGTCTCCGGCTGGGAACGAGGCAGAGATCCCGGAGCTCAACAAGGATGTCCTGGATGCGCTGAATCGGCTGAAGGTCGCGAGGGGGAAGGCTTCTCCAGGCCCCGAGAGCGCTGCGGCGGCAGGAACTTCATCCGAGGAGAAGAAGGAACCTCCTGTTTCCGAGCCGGCCCCGGCGGCAGCGGAGCGGAAGGAGGAGCCGGTTCTCCGCGGCGGCGAGCCCGCGCCCAAACCTGAGCCTGTTCCCGCGAAGGCTGAGCCCGCGCCTATGCCCGAGCCTGCTCCTGCGAAGGCTGAGCCCGTGCCCAAACCCGCTCCTCGCCCCCAGGGCTACATCACCTTCAAGACGCTCTTCCACAAGGGCGCCACCGAGGCGATCAGTTTTGTCGAGAGCGTTAAGCCGGACTGGGTCGAGAAGGGCCATCTGAGCAAGGTGGAGGGGAAGAAGAATTCGCTGGTGATTTTTGGGGAGACCGATGTTCCCGCTGATCCACTGACGCTCAAGATCGTGGATATGCTCGATCGCTACGATCAGCTCGACCTCGACATCCGGCGCGAAGTCCTGCGGCCGAAGTACGTCGACCCTCGCCTGGCGATGGACGCGCTGCTGATGTCGGGCATCTGCAATGTCTGGCAGCTTACATCGGCAAGCGACGCTTTGACCTGGAAGGAAGGTACGAAGCAGAGGACCTTATCGCGTTCGACCGAGATGTACGTCGAGAAGGGTGGGGGGATCGCCAACTCGCCACTTTCAGCGGCTCCAAAGATTCCCTTTGTTTATGACATGCCGAGCAAGGACGCGGTCTCCATGCCATCGGGCTATGGAGGCAGCACCAACAATGGGTCACTCGTGATGACCTTTGATAAGACTTCCTCCACTGAGATGCGGGGAGGGATGATGGCTGTAGGTACAGAGGCGGATCTTGTGAAGATCAAGGCTTTCGTCGAGACCATCGATGTGCCGGCTCGAAGGATCATGATCGAGGTACAACTGATCGAGCTCGAGGCGAATAAGCTCACCGATTTCGGTATCGATTCCGCTCAGTTCGGCGGCGGCCACACCATTGGCTCCGCGGGCCTGCCGCTGCCCGGTGAGGCGATCGTTCAGCCGGGGGTGCCTGGCGCGAGAGCGGAGGGGTCCTTTGTACCCGATGTGATGAACGAGGGGCTGAAGCTGCTCTTTGATGATACGAGCCTGGATATCCAGGGGCGGTTCATGGCGGCCCTGCACATGCTGGTTCGCGAGGGCGAGGCCAAGGTTCGGGCCCGGCCGAAGATCCTGACCCTCGATGACCGTGTCAGCGCCCTGCATCTCGGCCGCAACGTTCCGACCTTCAACTCGACGGGAGTTACTCGGGATACGGTTAACGGCAACCTGATCAACGAGGTTCAGAGCGTGGGTACCGTCTACTCCGGTATCACGCTGCACATCCGGCCGCGGATAACCGGAGGGGCTGATGACCGTATCGCCCTCCAACTGGAGGTCATGGACAACCAGATCGTCGGACGCCAGAGAGTCTTCGAGACGGATCTCGCGGGAATCCCTGAGGTGATCAAGCGCCAGTACATCGGCGAGTGCGTAGCTCACAATCATCGTCCGATCATTCTTGGCGGGCTGATCCAGGAACAGGAGATCGACACGGTCAACAAGATCCCCTTCGTTTCCGACATACCTTACCTGGGGGACCTCTTTCGCCGGAAGGTGACCCAGAAGGAGAGGCGGGAGGTCATTATCGTTGTGACCCCGCATATTCTCAGCGAGGAGGGCATCGATGCTTCGGCGACCCCGAAGGAGAGCATGCATTTTGATACCTTCGACAGCGTCCTCTTCAATGACCGGCATATTCTCAAAGGAGGAGATGTTCTCGGGCTTGACCCCGTCAACAGCGTTCCAGCCATCGGCCCCGATGGCCAGCGCTTTACCGAGGCGGACGTGGTGGACCTGACACTGTTGAATATCGTCAAGAGACGGCAGCTGGTGACCAAGCTCGAGTTGTTGCGGGATTATCTCGGTGAGGAAGAGCTGTCAAAGCTCACCTGGATGCAGCGAAAATGGCCCGAGAGAACCGTGCAGGACTGGCCCGAGGGAGACAAGCCGCTTTTCTTCAAGGTCGCCGCGATCTGCATCGAAAACCTGAAGGAACTCAATCCGACCATCAGCTTCCACGAGCTGAGCCTTCCCCGCAGAGAGATCGTGCTGCCGAATTCTCCGTACAACATCACCTTGTCCTACGACAAGGTCCAGCGCATCCAGAATCTTGGGCTTCAGCAGGTCTTCAGGGGAGAGAGAGTCGAGCTCGAGGCGGCTCATGTCGAGCTGGTGCGCCGCGCCAGTGGTCACAGTCTGCGGGCCTTCGGCGATTTCCTCAAGCGCCAGAAGCGTAAAGATGGGGCCACAGGCCGAGAGGCCGAGGACCACGGCATCTTTAAAGATGAGCTTCTTCGTCTCTGCAGCGGGGGGGGCAAGGATGTGTCCTCCTTGAAGAAACTCTCCTACACGGAGCTCTTCGGAGCGATCGAGAAGGAAAACCTGTCCTTTGACAGTATCGCGACCTTCTTCGAGACGAATATGAGGGAGCGTTATGACATAGAGGGCGCCCCGGATGTGGGCGCGTTTCCTGCTGATCTCGAGGCGTTTCTGAAGACCACAGTCAGCCTGAAGAACCGCGCGAAGAAGCTGCAGGATCTCGAGGATCGCTGGATGATGGTCAATACCGAAGAGGAGGACGAGTGATGCCTCGTTTCCGGCGGTCCTGGCCGACGATTGTCATCGCGGCGGTGTTGAGCGGTTGCTCGGCGGCTCCTGAAGAGAAGCTCACTCCCACCGACTGGCTGCGGGAGAATTCGAGTGTGCTGCGTGACCTCGAGAGCTTTGAGAGAGGGCGTCAACAGCGGGCCGTAGCTCGCCTGAAGAGTCTCGGGGCTGATCGGGGCAGCGCCGTGGTGGTCGCCTTGCTGGCGGATTCCCAGGTGGACTATCGCGGTGAGGTGCTGCTTGCCCGTCTTCTCGCCGATTGGAGGGATACCCGGGGTGTCAGGTACCTGCTCAAATACCTCCAGCATCAGGACCAGGGAGCCGTGGTGATTGCAAGCCAGGGGCTGCTGGCTTTTAAGGGCAATCGCGCCGTTACCCGGGCTCTTCTTGAAATGCTGGAGAGTCCTTCGCTCAATCAGAGACTCGCGGCCGCGGGGGTGCTCTCAGAGATGGAGAGCGAGGATTTGATGGAGCGTTTTTCCGAGCTCTACCGGAAAGAGAACGAGAAGGTCGTTCGCGGGATCCTTGTGCGGACAGTTCTCCAGGGAAAACATCCCCGGCGGGATGAGTTTCTCCTCGAGGCCTTGCTCGATGCCGATCTGGCTATCAGGGAGATGGCCTGGGGCGCGGTAAAGAAGCGGACGCGGTTACCGGAGGTCAAATATGATCCATCCGGGGACGAGGCGGCCCGGGCGAAAGCCGTGAACAGCCTGCGCCGCTGGCTCGCAGGGAATAACTGAGGGGATTTCTCCCTGGCCCAGGGGGCAAGGTCTATTGCTGCGTTGTTTCTTTTCAATAATCATCTATACTTACCATTCAGGTCTTGGCTTGGTGTTCGGTTTGACTGTTATTAAGTAGCTTGGTGTTCCGGATGCTTCTGGTCAACCAGGAGAAGAATATCTATGAGTAACGAGGTATGGAAAGAGTTCGCGGCGCACGAGGTGACGCACAGCGTTGCGCACTATCTCACCACCATCCAGGAACTCAGACAGTTGAAGGGCTACGCCATATTGAAAGATGTGGCAGATGATCTGCAGGTGACCAAGGGATCCGCATCTGTGCAGATCAAGAATCTCAAGGAACGCGGCCTGGTCACGGAAATCGACCGTCATCATCTCTGCCTTACCGAAGATGGAGAGAAGGTTGCGATGCAGGTGGTCTACAATCGTGAGGTGGTCACGAATTTCTTTCACAAGGTGCTTGGCCTCGATCCCGAAAACGCTGGAATTGATGCCTGCAAAATCGAGCATCTCCTGAGTCATGAGGCCACCGAAAGGCTTCTCGGCCTGGTCCAATTGCTTTCTCAGGATGACCCTGCAGTGGCTGGTTTCCTGAAAAAGTTCAATTCTTTCAAGGTTACCTGTCCAGAGCACGAAAACTGCGACGTTTGTGAAGACGTTTGCCTTGAAGCGCAGTAAATCGATTCTACGGGTTGACCCCGGCTCGAATGACGCTACCTTCGTATTGCATAACATTATGCGGTATAAAGGCATACGGTCTCTCTGAGAGCCCTTGAGAAAGGGTTCTCAGACCCTTCAACTCGCCAGGTTTGAGCTATAGATCAGGAGTTTGGCTTGCAGACCTCCGGTTGGGTTACGCAAACCCTTTAAATATAAGGGTTTACATTAATTAGGTGTTGAAAAGCAGCATCTCTCGCCGAATAATACATGTGGTTGGTAATTGATAGACATCCGGCCTGCTGATATGAACTCAGCCAATGAAAATACTATGAGAATCACGGAGAAGAGAGAATGGACAAAGTAATCGAGTTTCTGAACAAGGCGCTGAGCATCGAATATTCGGCCGTCATCCAGTATTGCCAGCACAGCGCCCTGGTGCAGGGTACCGACCGGGCTGTTTATGAGGAATTCTTCAACGAATCCAGTGAAGAGGCCCGTGGACATGCAAAGCTGGTTTCTGACTGGATCGTTTCCCTCGGGGGAGTGCCGACGATAGAGGCTGCTAATATCAAGCAGGCCACCTCGGTTGTCGATATGCTCCAGCAGGATCTGGAAACGGAAATGGAAGCTCTCGATACCTATCGCAGCGCGCATGCGGCGGTTGCGGATAACGAGCCGATCAAGTTTATGCTCGAAGAGCAGATCATCCAGGAACAGAAGGACGTCTGGGAGATCGAGAAGTTCCTCTCGATGCACAAGATCGAGGTCAAGAGCAAGAATATCAATCTTGCCGTCAACGACTGAGGGGCGAAGACGCTCTATCCGGCCTGATCTTTTTGAGCAGGGCGTTCAGCTGGTTTCCAGGTCGAGGAAATCGGCTAATTGGAGAATCTGGTGAGCCGTCTTCGTGGAAATGGTATCCACGGAATTGCCGGCTTTCCGGTTCTTTCGGGCGCTGTTTCCCATTCGCCGGGACTCCTGCCTGGCACAGGACAAGGCGCCCAGGAGAGCCTCGAGTTGCTCCGGGTCGAGCCGGATGGTTCTCTGCGCGTACCAGCCGATTCCCGGTCCGTAGCTCAGGTCCTGGATGATGATCTGCTGACGCCCTCCATCGTCGAGCTCAACCCGGACGTCGATCCGGCGCTGTTCATCTCCCGGGCGGGCCTGGGGGTGATCTGATTTCCTGGCGTTGTCGGCGCCCATGAAGACTCTTCTCTTGTTGAGAGGGGATACCAAAGGTTTGTTCGGTGAACCAACTATTAGTTTGTATAGCCTAACTATGGTTCGGTGGCAACTACTCAGAGGGGTTTTTTATAGAAAATTATCAGGCCGTATTTTTTTCGGCGTTCGGGGGGGTGGTCTTGCGATCTTCAGTTCTCTGCGAGAGAATACACGGCCTCATTGCGGGATGGGCGTGTAACTCAATTGGCTAGAGTGCCACCCTTACAAGGTGGAAGTTCCCAGTTCGAGTCTGGGCACGCCCACCATTTTTTCTCCAGGCTCAGCCCGCGAGCCGGTCTCAGAGGCTGTAGCCGGTCTCGGCGTGCTCGGCGAGGTCGAGACCCTGTTCCTCGTCCTCGTCACTGACGCGCAGGCCCACCAGCTTATCGATGACCCAGAGCACCGCTATCGAGGCGACCAGGGTGTAGACGATGGTCACGCCGCCGCCGATCAACTGCGCCTTGAGCTGGCCGCCCATTCCAGCGTCAGCTCCGCCACCGTAGCCGCCGCCTCCGAGAGATTCCGAGGCGAAGAAGGCGACCATGATGACGCCGATGAATCCACCGACCCCGTGGACTCCCACGACATCGAGCGAGTCATCGTAGGCGAAGCGTTTCTTCACGGCGGTCGAGGCGAAATAACACAGGGCGCCTGAGGTGAACCCGATTGCCAGCCCGCCTTCGGGGCCGATGAAACCCGAGGCGGGGGTGACCGCCGCGAGACCGGCGATCGCTCC
>CAJWMA010000072.1 GCA_913042995.1 uncultured bacterium
TTCTGCTGGGCGAGACTCTTGACCTGTCGAGCCTGGGTGTAGCGAATAGCGCGTACCCTGGAGGCGGTCAGGACCTCGAACATCGGGAGGACGAAGACCGCCAGCAGGGTGACGGCGATGATGAGCTCGAGCAGGGTAAAGCCCGCTCCGGCAGCGCTGTCTCGATCAGGATGGTGGGTCGCGGTCCGCATCTTCAATCCTCGAAATCCTCGAAGCTCACGCGGTCGCCCTCGAAAAAATCGACAGCTCCCGTCAGCGCGTTGTAGGCCAGGGTGAAGCGGCGGCCATCCTGGGTGCCCAGCACGACGATGTGGCTTCCCGTGGTGCCGGTGGGGGAGAGGTAGACATCGGGCTCTCCGTCGGAATAGGACTGCCCGGTTCCGCGCATTTCGACGCTGATGAGGTCGACCGCTGGATAGGAGTTCTCGAAGATCATTCGATCGAGGACCATGAAATCGATTCCCTGGCGGCCCTGCAGGAGCGAGTCATTTCTCAGCTCTGACTGGTCGCCGCCCGAGACAAGCAGGGAGTATCCCTGCCCGGTGGAATTCGGCCGCGAGATTTCCTGCTCGTCGAAGTGGTAGCGGATGCCGCACACCGCGCCGCGGTTGATCGCTGCCAGTCTCATCTGTTCGATGTTGGTCCCCAGCTCCTTGGCCGCCGTTCGCAGGCTGTACTTGGGGATGCTGCTGGAGAGCCTGATGGTACCCATGGTGAACATGAGTCCGAGCACCGCGATGACGATGATCAGCTCCAGGAAGGTGAAGCCGTCTCTACGGCCTCCACCGCGGAAGTCCTGTCTCGCTTTCTGGCCTGAAGTTTTCATGGGCCTGCCTGACTGGAGAAACTGCCGCGTCGCCCCGGGCGATCAGTAGTCCTCGGTTTCCGGGTATTCGTAGTCCTGGTCATCGCCGTCACCGCCGGTATTGGCATCCCGGCCGAGGCAGATGACCACGGGCTTGCCGTCACGCATCTCGTATTCGTACTCGTTGCCCCAGGGGTCCCTGGGCATCTCGTCGAGCCCTTCAAGGTCGTTGCCGTCGTCATCGGTACGGTCGACCATCTCCTCGATGGAATCAGGCCAGCCACCGGAGGTCGTATAGATGATCTTCGCGGTATTGTAGATCGTCTTCATGTCGCTGGTGATCTTGGTCTTGTTGGCGCGGAAGAGAATGGGCGCCACCTTGGTCACCACCAGGGTGCCAAGCAATCCGATGATCGTGATGACCACGATGAGCTCGAGGAGAGTGAATCCCTTCTTCGCGAGGGCTCTGCGGTTTCTGTCGCTGTTCATAGTGCTCTTTCCTTAAAGCAGTCCGTATTGAATTTCTTCGCAGTCTACAGGATACATCAGCCGGCATTTCTAAGCTCTAAAACCTTGCCCCGGCGGGCTTAAAGGCCATTATTGCGCCTTTATCACATGGATGAGAAGTCCAGCAGCGGCAGAAGTACGGCGGCGATAATGAAGCCGACCACAACGGCCAGCAGGATGATGATAATCGGTTCAATCATGGAGGTCAGCCGCTGGATCGTCAGGTCCAGTTCCTCCTCGTAGGACTCGGCGATCCGGTCGAGAATCTCTTCGAGCTGACCGCTCTGTTCACCCACGGAGACCATGTAGCCGACCATGGGCGGGAAGACCTTCGATTTTCGGATCGGGGTGGCGATATCGGCTCCCTCGATGATCCGGGCGTGGATATTGTTGATGACCTGGGTGAGCTTGGCGTTGTTGACGACCAGCGCGACGATCTTCAGCGAGTCGAGGGCGGGCAGGCCGCTCTTGAGCAGGGTCGAGAAGGTCAGCGCGAAGCGCGAGATGGCCTGCTTGGAGAAGAGGGTGCCGAAAATCGGCAGCCGCAGCAGCAGGCTGTCGAATTTGAGCCGGCCGGCATCGGTCCCGATCAGGCTCTTGAGGAAGAAGCCGCCAATGACCATGGCCAGCAGGACGTAGATCCAGTAAGCCTTGGTGAAATCCGAGGCTGTCATGAGAATCTCGGTGATGAACGGCAGGGGCTGCCCCCTGTCCTTCAGGATCTGGGTGATCCTGGGGACGACATAGGACATCAGGAAGATCACCACGGCCATTCCGACAATGACCATGATGGCGGGATAGGTGATGGCGGCGAGAACCTTACCCTTGAGGCTGGCCTGCTTCTGCAGGTAATCGGCGATGCGGGTGAGGACGACATCGAGGTGTCCACTGGCCTCTCCGGCGCGAACCATATTGACGTAGAGATCGCTGAAGAAGCGCGGGTGCTTCGCCATCGCCTCGGCCAGGTTGTTTCCCGAGGTGATCTCCTCCTTGACGTTACGCAGGACACGCTCGAGGTGCGGATCGGCGCATTGTTCCACCAGCGCGTTCAGCGCGTCGGCAAGCTGGATGCCGCTTCGCAGCAGGGTCGAGAACTGCCGGGTGAAGGTGGCGAGATCCCGGGTGGAGATCTTGGGCTGGAAGAGCTCGATCTCCTTGGAGAGAAGTCCGCCAGGCTTTCCTTTTTTTACGGGAAGGCCGCGGGTCTTCTTCGCGACCGACTTGTCTTTTTTGGACTTCTTGCCGGCGACCTCCCACATCTCCGTGACATGCATGTGGTCGCTGCGCAGCTTGCTGCGGGCATCCCGCGCGGTGTCGGCGTCGACAATACCCTTCTTGGTCTTGCCGCTGCTGGTAAGGGCCTTGTACTCGAAGATGGGCATGTTTTTATCAGAAGACGTCGAGCTGGGTAACGCGGAACACTTCTTCTATTGTCGTGTGGCCTTCCTTGACCTTCCTGGAGCCGTCCATTCGCAGGGTTCTCAGCCCCCTGGTGACGGCATTCTGCTTCATTACCGAGGCGCTGACGCGCTCGATGATCTCATCCCGTGCATATTCATCGATACCGAATATTTCATAGATCGCGGTCCGGTCGTAGAGGCCGCGCCCCAGGCAGGAATCACAGCCCTCGCCGAGGTAGAGCATGCCCTCGTGGAGTTCTGAGCGATCCTTGCAGTTGAGCTCCTTCAACTGCGCCTCGGTCGGGTCGTAGGGCTTCTTGCAGTTGGGGCAGATCAGGCGTACGAGGCGCTGGGCGACCACGGTGATCACCGCCGAGGCGACCAGGTAGGGTTCGACGCCAAGGTTCACCATACGGCTGATGGCTCCAGCCGAGTCGTTGGTGTGGAGGGTAGAGAACACGAGGTGACCCGTATTGGCCGCCTGCACCGCGATTCCCGCGGTCTCGCCATCGCGAATTTCTCCGACCATCATGACGTCCGGATCCTGCCTCATGAGCGAGCGCAGGCCGGAGGCGAAGGTCAGTCCCTTCTTGTTGGCTACCTGGATCTGCGAGATTCCATCGATGTTGTATTCGATCGGATCCTCGATGGTGATGACGTTTTTCTCGTCGGAGTCGATCTCCGCCAGCCCGGCGTAGAGCGTGGTGGTCTTACCGCTTCCGGTTGGTCCCGTGATCAGGATGATGCCGTGGGAATAATTGATATATTGATGCATCAGCTCGAGGTCCTGGGGACCCAGGCCAATTTCATCGAGGGTGTAGAGCCGCGCCGTCTTGTCGAGAAGACGGAAAACGATGCGCTCTCCCTGGGATGTGGGTACCGACGAGATCCTGACATCGACCTCGCCATCGCCGACCTTGATGGTCGTACGTCCGTCCTGGGGGAGGCGCCGCTCGGCGATGTCCATCTTGCCCATGACCTTCACGCGGCTGACGATGGCGTCCTGGAACTTCTTGGGCACGGTCTTGGCATCGTAGAGGATTCCGTCGATGCGGTACCTCACCTGCATCCTGTCGTTGTAGGGCTGGAGGTGAATGTCGCTGGCACGAATCTTCAGCGCCTCGAAGAGGATCGTGTTCATCAGCTTGATGATCGGCGGCTTGTTGGCGATATCGAGGACGTCCTCGGATTCGTCGACCATCTTGGTCAGGCTGATCATGTCGTCTTCATCGATGCCCTCGAGTAACTCGTCAACATCGGTGGAGGAGGTCTGGTAGGCCTTGTTGACCAGCGCCGTGATCTCCGAGCGCGGCGCGAGCACGGGTCGAACCTGCGCTCCGAGCATCGCTGCGAGGTCATCCATCGGGTGGAAGTCCAGCGGGTCGCAGGTGGCCACATCGCAGCCTTTTTCGTCAGCGCTGATGCAGACGAGGTTGTAGGCGCGAGCGAACTGCGCCGGTACCTTCTGGGTAAACGCCTTCGGAACCTCGATGCCCTCGAGCTCTTCTCTGTAGGGCAGCCGCAGGCTCCTGGAGAAGATGTCGAGAAGGGTCTCCTCCGTAAGATAGCCCTTGTTCTTGAGGACGCGGTCAATCGGTTGTCCGCTGTCCTTTTCGATTCCGCGGCACTCTTCGAGCTGTTTCTCGTCGATGAGACCTTCGGATATCAGGGTGTCTACCAGGCTGAGTTTCATGATCGTGAGCTCTGTTGTCGCTTTCTGTCGCGGTGGGACCTTTCCGGCGGTCCCTGGCGGTATCTTACAGCGGCGGCTGGGGGTTGTCCTTGGTTGTCCAGTGACAGTTCCTTCTGTTGTTCAGCGGGCTCTCGGCCGCCTTCAATTACTGCGTTCTCTCTATTTTGCCGGATCCAGCCTGAGAGGAAGGAACCAGGACTTGCCCTCCGGGTTGGCCCTGAGCCCGCGCTTCTTCCATGCATCGGGAATGACGCGCGGTCGAGCGGCCTGGGGTTTGCTGAAGTCGTTGCCGCGATCAGTCGACCTGGCCACCGGGGCGATGGGCTCCTCGAATGGAGATCCGTTCGCCCGGCTGTCTCCGCGCGGCGTCTCCAGGGGAAGCCCGGCTCCTTTGCCGGCGTCATTCCGGCTGCTGCGGAAGTTTCCCTGGGTACCTCCGGCCTGCCTTTTGGAGGGGGAGGGGGAGTTGGAGCGGCGGAAGATGGCCGGCTCGTCGCGGTTCGATTCAACCTTAGCCTTCGGCCCCGACGGGGGGAGCTCGAACTGTGATTTCAGGGGGTTTTCTTCAGAGTTCTTGTCAACCTTCTCGAGCGCCTGGTCGGTCAGGTTGGCGAGATCCCTGAAGTTCTCATCCGTGAGGATGTGGGCACGAAGAAAAATGTAGAGATTGGTGACGGAGCTGGAGTCGCCCTCGCTCCTGAACAGCTTGCCGAGGAAGGGGATGTCTCCAAGCAGGGGAATCTTATCGACGACCTTCGCCTTGTTCTCCCTGGTCAGTCCGCCGATCACATAGAGCCTGTCCCCGGCGATGGTGACAGAGGAGGTGATCGAGTTTGTTGTTTTGGGAGGGAGGGAGTTGCCGGTGGCTGCCGCGGCGAACTCAGAGACTTCCAGGCCGGCTTCGAGGAATACGGAATTTTCCGAGTTGATGGTGGGGAAGATGTCCAGGGTGATGCCGGCCTCCTCGCCCTGCTGCGATGTGGTGGTGGCGGTATTGACGGTCGACGAGTTCGTCACATAGCGGGTCTCTGTGATATTGATCGTACTCTGGACATTGTCATCGGCCAGGATGAAAGGAGTCGCCAGTACCTTCGAATCCGAATTGGCTTTCAGGAACTGCACGAGCATTGGGAATTTTCCCCGGTCCATGAGCGCCGCGACACCGCCGGCGGGGGGGTTGGTGAGGTCGAAGACCCGGTTGAAGTCCTCGGTATTGATTCCACTGAGTCCGAAGGACGATTCAAAAAGCAGCCGTGCGTCCCGATCGTCGGGATCGCCCGCCAGCAGCTCGATCGTATAGTTCAGTGAGCTTGACTGGGCGACCTGCACAAGCGCCGCCTCGAGAAATACCTGCCTGCGCTTGACGTCGATCTGTTCCAGGATATTGAGGATCTCAGCGTATTCCTCCGGTTCCGCCTGGACGATCAGCGCGTTGGTTTCTTCGTGGGGGACGATGAGCGTTGGCAGCAGCCCGGCTCCTCCTGCCTGGCCCGTCAGGCCGGTAGAGGAGCGTCCGGTGGTTCCTCCGAGAGCGCCCCGGCTCTGGGTGGTGGCCCTGCCCTGGGTCCGGGTCCGGCTTCTTGCCGAGGTTCCGAGTCCCCTGGTTCCGCTGCGGGTTCCGCCTGTAGAGCCGATGATGTCGGAGATGACGGGAGCCACGTCGATGGCCTTGAGATAGCGCATGCGGTAGATCTGGGTCTTGAGGCGCCTCAGATCAAACCGCGTGTCAAGCTCGCGCACCAGCATGTTGATGTCTTCGAGATCTTCCATCGTATAGGTTGTGATGATGATCTTCTGGGTGCGGGGGTCTGCGATGAGGCTCGTTTCGAAATCATTTGTTCCACCGCGGCTGATGCTGGAGACGCTCCTGCTGGCGCTCGAGCTGCTGGTGCGGACGGGCGCCTTGGCTGCGCCGCTGCTGCTGCGCGAGGCCCGGCTCTGCTGCAGGAAGCTCTCGATGATCGAGACGAGTTCCTGGGCATCGGCCTCCTTGGCCTCGATGATGTGTACGATCCGCTCAGGGTTCTTCTGCTCGACATCGATGATTTTGAGCAGCTTGACGATGTAGTCGAGCAGCCCGAATTTCGCCGTAACGATGATCGTCTGGGTCCCCTTGACCTCTGCAACGCTCAGCCCCGAGCCCCGCGAGGAGCCCTTGGCCTGGGTGCCGGTGGCCAGCGTGTTGAGTGAAAGGATCGCGTCAGCGGGGGCTACGTGGTCAAGCTGGAAGACCATCGTCGCCAGCTCGTCGGGATAGAGGCCGAGGTCGCCCTTGTCCAACTGCTCGTCCATCTTTGTGGCGCCGCTCTGTCCGACCTTGATGACGGGGTTTTCTTTGACTCCGCCCTGGGACTGGGCGCTCGCGGTTGATTTAACGATCAGGATCTCCTTCGCCTCGGCATCTTCGCCGTCGGGCTTGGCCAGCTTCCTGCGATGGATCTGGAATCCGTTGGCGTCGAGGATCGCCTTGACGATCTCGAAGTCGCCCCGGTAGATCGGAGCGGTGATGGTGATGGTCTGTCCCTGGCGGGCGGTCGCTCCAGCGGGGCCGCCGCTGAGAATGACCGTGAGCCCGGTGTAATCAGCCAGGAAGCGCAGGAAGTCCTCGACCGGAATCGGGCCTTCCTGGATATCGACGGGCTGCCCGAGATAGTTCTTGTTGGGCTTATATTTCTGCTCGGCGGTTTCACCTTCCTCAGCGGCGAGGGCTCCGCCTTCCGCTTCCGCCGCATCTCCTGCACCGGCGGGTTTTTCCTGCCCGGCTCCAGCTTCTGCCGCAGGGAGCGCCTTGATGGCGGGGGCCTTGATCACGGGAGCTTCAGCTTTTTCAGCCGGCTCATCCTGGGGCTTCTCGGCGGGCTTCTCGGCGGCGGGTTTATCCGCGGCCGGAGCTTTTTCTTCTGCCTGGCCGGCGGCGGGAGCCTTCGGGGCCGCGGGAACCGCGGGCGCTTTTTCGGCCGGCGCCTTTTCAGCCGGAGCTTTTTCGGCGGGAGCCTTTTCCTGCGGATTGGCTTCGGCCTGGGCTAGAAGAAGTCCGCCGCGCCGCAGCACGGTCTTCTCGCCTTCGGGTCCCCTGGCGATGCGCTTTCCTCTAAGATCCTGGAAGCGGCCGCTCTGCGCATACAGAGTGGAACTACCAATACAGAGAAAAAGCGTAGTCAAAAACAGATAGTTCAGTTGCCTGGCTTTCATAATTTCAGTGAATCCAGAGTAGTTATTGCGAGTCAGGGTATATGAGGAAGAAGAGACAGGTCCTTAATAAAAAGCAAGGGCCGTGCCAAGCCTCCAAAACCCCTGGACATATGTCCTAAGTTATATTTAATAAATACTTTAAAACTATTCCGCTGTAGCTGGAAAAGTGGCTTTATCGTGTAATTCCAAACCCAAAGTGTTTTGTAATCGAACACTCTGCACCCGGGATCGAGATGATCTCAGGTGTACTTTCATCGGATTAAGTGTGGGTGGGTCTTTAAGTTAAGCGGGGAAAGTTGGACTCCAATCCGGAGGATTTCCCTAAGTTCAGTAAATACAGGGGCCGGATAGGAGTTAACGGACCTTCCTGGGAGGCTTGTCGAGCTTTATCAGGAGGTCCTGGACCCTGGCCGAGTCTTTCTTATTGGCTCGGTAGAGGAGATGGTTGCCCCAGGGAGCTACGGTCAGGTGAATTCTACCGCTATCCTCTTCGGGGAATTCCCTGAGGAAGGCTTCTTTCAGCTTTTCCGCTCTCAGATGGCGAGCCTTGTAGGTATTGAGGTGCTGGCGCGAGGTTTGCGCCTCTTTGATGGACTTTTCAGCTTCCTTGATGACTTCCTGGAGCCAGTCTTTGCGTGGAGCCCAGAGGAAGATCTTGCCTGTCCTGGCGTTGGCGAGGGTAACGATTCTGGACGAGCCGGAATTGAGCTTCGCATTCAGCTTCGCGGCGGAATTCTGAACTGTTATCCAGACATGGTCGAATTCCCGGAGGCCGACTTTCAAGATCTCGTGAAAGCGGAGGTTTTCCGGTGTCCAGTCCTTCTGTTTTGAAGCGACCAGGAGCTTGCCGTGTCTCGGGTGGTCCCAGACGTGGAGATAGAACGACTGAGAGGCCAGCAACACGATCAGCTCGTCGAGCGTTACCGGCCTATGCCCCAGCTGCCGTGAGATCGTGATCTTTTCGTCATTCAGTTTGCGTTGCTCAACCTTGACCGGGAGGCCGCGCAGCTTGCCGGCAAGTCGGAGAATTCCGGGGGCTCGATAGGAGCCGGGCGCGGGGAGAACGATGGTTTGCGCGGGTTGCTCTGCCGGCGCTTTCGGGTCGTTGTCTGTTCCGGCGGCCAGCGTCGGCAGGTACGTCGATAAGGCCAGCATGAGCAGGCAATAACGAAGGGAGCATCGGGCTTCAGGCGTCATAATTTTTCAGCTTGGAGTAGAGCGTACAGCGTTCGATCCCGAGCAGTTCGGCAGCCTTCTTCTTGTTGCCCTCGGTATATTCCAGGACCTTGAGTACATGCTGGCGCTCAAGAGCCTGGAGGCTCATCGGCTCCCAATCAGCGGCACGGGCCAGGCCCGCGTTTTCAGGCAGGACGAGGTCATCGGGACGGATTTCCTTGCCTTCGCCGAGGACGAGGGCGCTCTCAATCACATTCCTTAGCTGGCGGACGTTGCCGGGCCAGCTGTAGCTCAGGAGTTTTTTCTCGGCTTTCTTTGTCATTTTCTTGGGCCGGCCTCCCGCGGGATTGTTGGCGATGAAGAAATCCACCAGGGGAAGAATGTCGTCTGTTCTTTGCCGCAGGGGAGGAATCAGCACGTTGAGGACGTTCAGCCGGTAGAAGAGATCTTCTCTGAACTCCTTCGCCTCGACAGCCTCCTGCAGGTTCCTGTTTGTCGCGGCGATGATCCTGACCTCTACCTCGACGGAAGAGGTTCCGCCAACCCTCTCGAAGCAGCGCTCCTCGAGCAGGCGCAGGAGCTTCGCCTGGCAGCTCAGTGTGAGTTCCCCGACCTCGTCGAGAAAGACCGTGCCGCCATCAGCCAGCTCAAAGCGTCCTTTCTTACGGGCTATTGCCCCGGTAAAGGCCCCCTTTTCATGACCAAAAAGCTCGCTCTCAACCAGGTTTTCAGGCAGGGCAGCACAGTTGAGGGCGATGAAGGGAGCGTTGCGCCGCTGGCTGCCATAGTGCAGGGCGGAGGCGACCAGCTCTTTGCCGGTTCCCGTTTCACCCTGGACCAGGACAGTCATAGGGGTTGGCGCCGCTCGCTGGATGAAATCGAGAACTTCCTGGAGCTCCTCCGATTCACCGATGATTTTCCGGTCATCGGAGATCGATCGCAGCAGGTTGCGGTTGGCCTCCAGCAGGAGCTCCTGCTCGGCGATGCGCTCAAGGTTGATGCCAAGGGGAGCGACCGCTCCGGCGAGAAGTTCCGCCGCCATGTCGTCAAAGGCTCCCGCGGTCTCGGCGCGTTCCAGGTAGACCACGCCGGCGATCCCTTTGGAGCTGGATGCCCTGGCTGAGAGGATGAAAGCTGGGAGCTCGCTGGTCTCGGTCCTGGACAGAAGGGTCTTCCCCTCCTTCGCCGTGCGTTCGACGATTTCCATGTCCGCCCGCGGCGAGCCCTTCTCGCCGGGTGTCACGGATCCGCTGGCCCGGGCGACCCACCGCCTCCCGGTTTTCTCCAGGAGCATTCCGCGCTCGGCTCCGGTTTCTCCAGCGATCCAGGCGAAGAACTCATCGAAGAGTTCCTGGGCTGAGCCGCTCGCGCCCAGGGCGGCCGAGAGCTTCAGCAGGTTTTCTTCGGGCGGGGCGTCGATCTCTTTGAGGATGGTCGAGGAGAAGGCCGTTCCCTCTACCTCCGGCGAATCATCTTCGAAGCGAAGCTCGGTGTCTCCCACCAGGAGCAGGTCGCCGTTACTCAGCCGGCAGGTCTCGACTGGATCATTGTTCAGGTAGGTCCTGTTGCGGCTGCCGAGATCGATAAGTCTCGAACCGGACAGCCTGGTTTCGATCTTGCAGTGCTCCCTGGAGATGGCCCTGTCGTTGAGCGGTATGTCTACCCCGGGATCCCGGCCGATGATGGTCTCCCTGGCGGAATCGTTGTCCAGGGGCTCGAGCTTGTATTCGGCGCCGAGGTCAGGTCCGTCGATAACGATCAATCTTGCCATGGCACCTCCTCCAGGCGCGATCCTGTCAGCGTTCCGGACAGCAGCAGCTTGCTGAAATCAATCGAGCAGGGCTTCCTGTAAAACGAGGTCCTGAGGACAACAGCTCCTTCGGCCCAGTCCCCGCCGGGCAGGCTGCAGTCCTGGGAATAGAGGATCTCGTTTTCGTTCAGCTCGACGACCTTGATCTTGAGCCAGGTGCTGCCGTCGCCCGGGATCATCTCGAGAAACACCTTGTAGGCGGCATCCCTGGAGTTCAGCGGAGGAATGGCCGGCAGCGGCAAATGGGGTAATACCGCGTCTCCATGCCTGAGAGCCTCGAGCGGCGCGGAGGTTTTTCTCGATGGGCTCAGCCTCAGGGTCAGGCTCCGCCTCCTGTTGTCGAGCGGGTCGACGATCGAGATCGCGATGTCGGCCCTCCCCTCCGGGCGATCGAAGCTCAGCTGCACCTCGTCGAGCCGGCTGAAGGGGTAGGAGAAGGCCAATGGCTCACGATAGTTCTCCAGCCGCAGTTTGCCGGTGTCCTTTCGCAGGGTAGGCGGCTTGTCACCCGATGACGATGGCTTGAGGATGAACACGTCCCTCAGCGCCTGAGGCTTGTCGACCGGTACAGCGGAAAAGTCCAGATCGAGCGTCGACCCTCCTGTTGGCCGCGGCAGGCACCAGCTTCCAAGGCGGTCTTCGATGGAGTGCACCATTCCCGTTCGGTAGCGGCGCAGCGCGTAGGATGTGGTCGTCGCGGTCAGCACGAGCAGAGCGAGAAACCCGGCCGCGAAGCCCAGCCAGCGCAGCGCGCCGCGCGAGCTCTTTCGGTTGAACCGGCCTGTCCCCGTTCCTGTGGCGGTGTGCGCCGGCTGCTTGCCGGCTTCCAGCAGCTGCAGGTCCTCTACCAGTTGGCCGTAGCTGTCGTAGCGGTCGGCAACATTTCGAGCCATCATCCGGCCGATGACGTCGATCAGGCTCTCGGGCAGGTCAGGGCAAAGCGCTCGTGGGTCATCGGGGTTGTCCTGCACGTGGGCGACAATGATCGAGACCTGTGATTTGCCTTCAAAGGGAGGCCGACCGGTTACCATATGGTAGAAGGTGGCCCCCAGGGCATAGATGTCGGAGCGATGATCGACAGGTTTTCCGCGCCCCTGTTCAGGTGAGATGTAGTGAGGGGTGCCGAGGACGATACCTTCCTCGGTCAAGGTGTTGTCCTTGGAGACCTCTTTCGACAGCCCGAAGTCGACAATCTTGACTGTACCATCGGGACGGGCGAGGAGGTTGGAGGGCTTGATGTCACGATGGATCAGTCCTCCATCGAGTGCCGCCTGGAGTCCCTGGGCCATCTGGCGGACAAAACGGATGGAGTCCTCGACGGGAATTCTTCCATCCTCGGCGAGGATCTCCTGTACCGATCGGCCCTCGACAAATTCCATGACGATATAAAGAGAGCCATCTTCAGCCGTGTCTATGGAGAAGATCTGGGCGATCGAGGGATGGGAGAGGCTTGCCAGGCTGCGGGCTTCGCGGCGAAAGCGGGCCTGGTAGTGTTCATCCTGGCCGTACTTGTCGTGGAGAACCTTGACCGCCACCTGGCGTCCGAGCTTCTTGTCCTTGCAGCGGTAGACCTTGCCCATTCCCCCCTTGCCGATGCGGGCCTCCACCTCGTAGGGGCCGACAGTTTTTCTCAATACCCTGGAGGTACGGGTTTCCTGGTCATCGGGTTGCCCGTCCTGCTTAGCCTGCTCAGAGAGAGAAGCCGTGCTTGAGCGTGTTTTTTTTGGGGGGAGGGTCTCATCCATAACTTTTTAATACAAAAGATCTTATGGAATTATTTCACAGGAATAGTGGTTGAATATCAAACACTATATAAAGTGTAACTTTTTATGGGCATCCTTCGTAAGAAAAACTCGCCTGGGGTCAGGTATTTTTAACCGGGTTATCCCGGCTCCCATTTGGCTTTCCATGATTGCTGTTACAATCATTCCATGAGCGAGCCTGCTTTTATTTCCGCTATCGTACCGACGTTGAATGAAGAGGCCTGCATCGAGTCCTGCCTGCGGCGATTGAGGCTTGCCGGGGCCGATGAGCTGATCGTGGTCGATGGAGGCAGCGACGACAGAACCCTTGAGCTGGCCCGGAGCGAAGCCGACAGGGTGCTGGTTGAGCCCGGCGGCGTCTTTCAGCAGATGAACCGTGGGGCCCGCGAGGCCGGGGGCGGAATTCTTGTTTTTCAGTACGCCGATGGCAGCCTGGGTGAAGGAGCCTGCTCCGAGATTCGCCGGACATTGGAAGATCCCGCGATCGCCGGAGGGGCTTTTCGGCTGCGTCTCGACCGTCCCGGTCTCTTCTATGGCGCGGTTTCCCTTTGCTCCGATTGGCGTAATCGTCTTGGTTTCGGCCCCTTTGGAGACCAGTCCATCTTTGTTCGGGCTGAGGTCTTTCAGAGGGAAGGGGGATTTCCGCAGGATGGGGTCCTGCCGGATCACGAGCTGGTGAGGATGCTTCATCGCAGCGGGGGCTTCAAGCTGCTGCGGGAGCCGGTCCTGGTGTCGGCTCGGCGATGGGAGCGCTGCGGAAAGTGGAGTACTCTTCTGCGGCACTGGTGGTACAGCGCCCTCTACCTTGGCGGACTGCGTCGAAGCCGCCAAGCCGTGATCCGCGGAACGGAGGTTCTCCGCAAGGTCCGCTAGCCTTCCTCCGGGCGGGGATTCAGTCCCGTTTATTTTTGCGCAGGAGACCGTAGACGATGCTGTCCTTGAGGGCAGCCCAGGATGCCTCGATGAGATTCTCACTCGCTCCGACCGTGCTCCACGAGGTCTCGTCTTCACGATCGGCGGCCTCGATCGTGACGCATACCTTCGCCTCGGCTCCGCCGCCGGCGTCGATGACTCGCACCTTGTAGTCCTCGAGGATGATCGTATCGACCTCGGGATAGAAGCGCTGGATCGCCTTGCGCAGAGCCTCGTCGAGGGCGTCGATGGGGCCGACTCCCTCGCCCACAGCCAGGAACTCCTGGTCCTTGACCTTGATCTTGACGGTGGCCTCGTTGAAGGTTCCCCCGCTGCGGCGATGCTCTACGGAGGAACGGTAGCGGACCAGGTCAAAGAACTCGGTTTCTTCTCCCATGTGCCTGAGGATGATGAGCGTCGCGGAGGCCTCGGCTCCTTCGAAGACATAGCCCTTGTTTTCAAGCGACTTGATCTCCTCGACCGCCTTCCTGGCCGCATCGGGATGGGCCTCGAGATCAATTCCCTCGGCACCGGCGAGGTAGGACATATTTGATCTTCCCGAGAGCTCAGAGATCAGGATTCTCCGCGTATTTCCTACCTTTTCAGGGTCGATGTGCTCATAGGAATCAGCCACCTTCATCACGGAGTTGACGTGCACCCCGCCCTTGTGGGCGAAGGCCATCTGGCCGACAAAGGGATGGTTTTCGGGGAAGTTCAGGTTGCCGATAGAGTGGATGTACCTCGAGAGATGGGTGAGGTTGGTGAGCCCATCTGTATCGATGGACA
>CAJWMA010000073.1 GCA_913042995.1 uncultured bacterium
GGGTTCATACCCTCTGGCTTCCTGTCATTCCCATGCAGATCGGCCTGGTTCTCAAACCTGGTCCCCAGGAGCCCTGGACCCCCTATCGCATGGCGGCGGCATTCGCCGAAGCCGGGATTCCTGCCGAGGCGGTCGGGATCTATCCCGGCGGAGCGACGATGGGGGCTGAGGTCGTCAACCAGTGCCAGCGCACCATGATCTTCGGCGGGACGCCGACGGTAGAGGCCTACAAGGGGAATCCCCGCGTGCAGGCCCACGGCCCCGGTTTCAGCAAGGTCATCTTTGGAGATGACATGGTTGATGATTGGGAGCAACACATTGACCTCATCGCTGACAGCGTCTATCTCAACAGCGGCCGCGGCTGCATCAACTGCTCAGGAATCTGGGCCTCGCGTCATACCGAGGAGATTGCCCAGGCCGTAGCCGAGAGGATCGGCCCCATCGAGGTGAAGCCTCCGGAGGATCCGGAATCTCTGTTGGCGGCCTTTACGGTTCCGGGAATGGCCCAGGCTCTCTCGGGTATGATCGATGCGGATCTCAGTGAATCGGGAGTTGAGGACATGACCGCCAAGTTCGGCAGCAGGCTGGAGGAAATGGATCGGTGCGCGTATCTTCGCCCGACAGTCCTTCATTGCGCCTCGCCGGAGAATGCGGCGGCCTCGAAGGAGTATATGTTCCCCTTCTGCACGGTGGTGAAGTGTCCGCAGGAAGACATGATCAACAAGATGGGGCAGACCCTGGTCTGCAGCGCCATCACCGAAGACCAGGCCTTTGCCGACCGGCTGATCACCGCCCGCCATATCGATCGCCTCAATATCGGTCCCATTCCAACGATCAAGCTTGACTGGCTGCAGCCGCACGAGGGCAATATCGTTGAGTTCCTTTTCCGGGCCCGGGCCTTCCAGGTGCCGGAGGAGAAGCTCTCTCCTGCCGGCTGATATCTTGGACGAAAAGTTCAAATACACGGTCGGACAGCTTGTCGAGCACCAGCGCTATAGCTACCGGGGAGTGGTGGTGTCGAGGGACTTGAGCTGCCAGGCGTCGTCTGAGTGGTATGAGGGTAACCTCACGCAGCCGGAGCGGGAGCAGCCCTGGTACCACGTCCTGGTCCATGGAGGTGATCATTCGACCTACGTTGCCGAGGAAAACCTGCGGGAGGATACGGGGGGGGAGCAGGTCATCCATTCGCTGACGGCGACCTTTTTCATGTATTTTACAGAGGGACGGTATGTTCCACGGGAAGGCGTTAGCTTTCCCGGGACGGGAGCCTGACGCGCCGAGGGCTTTTTTACAGGGCGAGGAGAGCTTCCCGTTCGAGGGATGCCTGTTTTTTCAGCTGCTGACGGCGGTGATAGGCGGCCTCGTCGGCCAGGGAATCCCTCATCTTCGTCTCCAGATCGACGGCCTCATCCGGGGTCTGCGGCCAGCACTCATCCGCCCATTTGAGCAGTGACTCGATGAAGCCAATCTGGGTTTTGCAGCAGGGCTCAATACTCCGCTGTGATTTCAGATCCATCCTGCCGAGGACATCGAACAGGCTGACGTTCTCGGGATAGAAGATGTCGCCGTTGAGGAATTCTATGCAGCGTTTTTCGTATTCCAACGCGGCGGTAGAGTTGTCGGGGCGCTGGCTCGGGTCCCATGGGTTCAGCATGATCTTCGCCACGGCCTGGTCCTCTTCCCTGGCGAGGAAGCGGAGCAGGGTCAGCGCATTGGCCATCGCCGCCGCGCGGGCCGGGTTGGCCGCATGGATGATGACGGGTATTTCACAGAAGCGCTTGCTGATGGCGCTGTTGCCGCCGGGTTCGAAATTCTGAAAGAGCCACTGCAGGATCGCGCAGCCTTGCTGGTGGAGGCCGCTCTGGCCTCCGTCATGGTTGAGAGAATAGTAGACTGAGTGAAGCTCTCCATCTTTGCGGGTGCGCGATGGGTCTTCCGTCCCCTCGAGTCTGCTGGTCTCGTTTTCTACGAAGGAGTGCGCGTAGGGGTAGATGACCGGGTGGACCAGGCTGGTGAATTGCCTCGGGTCCAGGGGGCCGCCCTGTCTCGCCTCATGTTCGTACCAGATTCCTAACCATGCCATGTACACTTCTTCGGAAGAAGTTGGCTTCATCTTGGGAACTTTTAGCCAAGGTAGTCACTGTTTTCCTTACCTCCCATTGACCGGAACGCTGGAGACTAGTATCTTGGTGTTCCCGTAATCTGAATCCTGGCAATCAACAACCCTGGAGATTTTCGGAATGTCCTATCCCAAGCTTTCGATCTTTGCGTTCTTGTTTATCCAGACCAGCCTTCTCTGTGTTCTCGACGCGGCCGACAAGAAGCGCAGCTACACCAATCCGAAAGAGGTGGATGCTGACTACGCGATCCAGGGTGAGTACAGCGGCGAGCTGGGGGCTGATAATGAGAAGTACGGGATGCAGCTCATCGCCCGCGGTGCCGGAAAGTTTGACGCCTACAGCTTCTCGGGCGGGTTGCCGGGAGCCGGGTTTGACCCCGCGGCCGACGAACGCGCCGGACCCTATAAATTCGCGACAAAGGATGGCGTCATCTCGGCGGAGCACGAGGGGATGAAGGCTGTCGTCAAGGATGGGGCGATTGTCGTTACGGGTTCCAGCGGCGAGGCTCTGGGAACGCTCAAGAGAGTCGACCGAAAGAGCAAGACGCTTGGCAAGAAACCTGAAAAGGGAGCGCTGGTTCTCTTTGATGGAAGCGATACCAAGGGCTGGAAGAACGGCAAGATGACCAAGGAGGGCCATCTTCTCAGGGGGACGGAGTCCCTCAAGAAATTCCAGGACTGCTTCCTGCACATGGAATTCAGGGTTCCTTACGAGCCCTTCGGTCGCGGCCAGGGCCGCGGAAACAGCGGGGTCTATATGCAGAGACGCTACGAGGTCCAGATTATCGATTCCTTTGGCGAGAAAGCATCGCACAACCTCTGCGGCGGCATCTATTCGATCGCGCCTCCGAAGCTGAACATGAGCTACCCGCCGCTTACCTGGCAGACCTACGATATCGAGTTCAAGGCTGCGAAGTATGATGACAAGGGCAAGAAGACCGCTGACGCGACGATGTCTGTCTGGCACAACGGGGTTCTCATACACAAGGACCAGAAGCTTGGCCATCGAACCACCGCGTCGCCTGAGAAAGAGAGCTCGAATCCGGGAGCCGTCTTCTTCCAGAACCACGGTCACGTGGTCGTCTACAAGAACGTCTGGGCCATCGAGAGGTGAGCGGCCGTCTGCGTCATCTCGGCCGGACGGTGTTCCCGGGGACGGTTCCTGCCGGATCCGGGGGCCGGGCCTGATGGAATCCGGAGAAGCCAGGCCTGATCTGTCAGAGGGCGACATCAACCTTTCTGCCAGGAGGTCGGAATGGGTAGAGAAGAATCTCGACGAGAAAACCCGGAAACTTCTCGCGGAGGATAGCCGCCTTTTTCTGCACCAGTCGCTTTCGACTCCCTGTCTCGATGTTCTCGCTCATTGCGAGGGTGCCCACATTGAGAACCTCCAGGGCCGCCGCCTGCTGGATTTTCACGGCAACAATGTTCACCAGGTCGGCTTCTCGCATCCGAAGGTGATCGAGGCGGTCAAGACGCAGCTGGATGAGCTCTCCTTCTGTACGCGAAGGTATACCAACCTGCCCGCGATTGAGCTTGCGGCGACCCTCTGTGACCTGGCCCCGGGGGATCTTGGCCGGGTTCTTTTCTGCCCCGGGGGAGCGGGCGCGATGGGCATGGCGTTGAAGCTCGCCAGGTGCGCGACCGGCAGGTTCAAGACCATCAGCATGTGGGACTCCTTTCACGGAGCCTCTCTCGACACCATCTCCATCGGCGGCGAGGCCTTCTTTCGCGAAGGCATGGGACCGCTTCTGCCGGGCGCCGAGCATGTCCCGCCGCCTGACTCCTATCGCTGCGTATGGGACTGCGCGGGAGAGTGCAATCTGAAATGCGCTGACTATATCGATTATGTCCTGGAGAAGGAGGGAGACGTAGCCGCCGTGATCGCCGAGACCGTGCGCAGCACACCCTTCATCCCTCCGCCGGATTACTGGCAGAGGGTACGCGCTGCGTGCGACCGGCATGGGGCCCTTCTGATCCTTGATGAAATCCCCCATTGTCTTGGCCGCACGGGCCGGATGTTTACCTGTGAGCACTATGGGGTGGTGCCCGATATGGTCGTGATCGGCAAAGGTCTTGGCGGCGGAATCTTTCCTTTCGCCGCTCTTATTGCCCGTGAGGAGCTCAACCTTGCGGCGGATAAGGCCCTGGGGCATTACACGCATGAGAAGAGTCCTGTAGCCTGCGCGGCAGCCCTGGCGACGCTGGAGGTGATCAGGGAGGAGAACCTGCTCGAAAACGCTGAGCGGGTCGGTCAATTCGCTCTTGAGAAACTTCGGGATCTGCAGCGGCGTCATTCCCTGGTGGGGGATGTCCGCGGACTCGGGCTCCTGCTGGGGGTTGAGCTCGTCCGGGACCGCCAGAGCCTGGAGAGAGCGACCGAAGAGGCCGAGGAGGTCATGTACCAGGCTCTCGCCCGCGGTCTCAGCTTCAAGCTCACCATGGGCAACATCATCACGCTTACTCCATCGCTGACGGTTACCGAGGAGGAGGTGACGGAAGCCGTGGGCATTCTCGATGAGTGCCTGGAGCTGGTCGGCTGAGAGGCCGCCCGGGCTATTTTTTTGAGCGGAACTTGACGTTAAAGAAACCCGAGGCCGTACCGCCGGAGGTCAGGTGGATGGAGAACTGGAGCTCTCCGCTGACCGGGGCGCGCCCGGTGGATTTTGTTCCGGCCAGCTGCCAGGCCTGCTTTCCAACACGCCATTGAAGCGAACCCATGCTGCGGGAGTTCCAGCTGTGGTTGGATAACCCCACGGGACCGAAGCTGCGGCCCTGCCAGATGACTGTTCCGCTGGACTCGAGGCTGAATTTCTGACCTTTGCGTAGCTTGTAGCCCGTAGACAGGTGCCGGTTGGAGCTCTCGATGTTGCTTGACTTCACCTTCCAGGTCTTCGAGGTGGCCAGCTCTCCCCAGGCGATGTAGACCATGTCGGTGCTGGGGATTTCAAGCTTGATGGAGCCCCTGGTGATATGGAAGGTGCCGATCTCGATGGTGCCCCTGATGGTGAAGCGCTGGGTGGTGATTTCGTCTTCAGTCTCCAGGTAGATGTCGTTGATCGTTTCGATACCCCTGATGAGTCCTGAAAGTTGCTTGCGGATGGTTTCGTCCTCTTCGAGACCGCGCAGGGTAAGAAGGGACCGGTAGCAGGCCGGTCCGATTTCGCGGAGGTCATCGAGCGCTTCGGGATCTTTTTTCCGCAGGCGTTCGAAGGCTTTGTCAAGCGTCTCGCGGCCTTCCTGGGATAGCCGCGGGCTGAATCGTACCCGGCGGATCTCCTTGAACGGGACCGTGAGTTTGCCGTAGCTGGTTAGTATGGAGAGCTCCTCCTCCTCAAGCTTTCCAATGAGGACCTGTCCGCCGGTCAGGCCAAAGGTCGGGGTCTCGTTTTTAGCCGCGCTCTCCTGGGACTCGCAGGGCGAGGGACGGCCAGTGACTGCGCAGAAGGCCAACAGCGGGAGCAGGACCTGGATGGCCTGTTTCACTATGCCTGCCTGGGAGCGCATCGTTTCAATAGTCGAAGGTGAGCTTGTAGATTTCCTCATTGTCCTCGAGAGACAGGATCTTTTCCCGCTGATCTTTCAGGAAGGCGGTCACCCTTGATAGAACCTTGAGATATTCGTCCTGCTTCTGATCGGGCCCGAGGATCATGACAAGGATATGCACGGGTTGCTCATCGAGAGAATCGAACGGAACGCCATCTTTGTGGATTGCCAGCCCGACGATGAAGTCATCGATGATGTTGAGCTTGGCGTGGGGGATCGCCAGCCCAAGTCCGAAACCGGTAGACAGGAGATGCTCCCTGTCCATGATGGCCTCAAAGATTGAATCTTCGTTTCCGAGAGATTCCGATTCAGAGAGACATTTTACAAGGCTGCGAAGGCAGTCGTCTTTGTTGTCTTCATCTATCCGAGTGATTCGGCCGGGGGATATGAGTCGTGAGAGGGATTTCATTTTTTCTTTTCCGGTCGTGTTGCTGCCGTGGGTTGCGGTGCCTGATCGCACTGGTCTCAGTCACCAACGTAGCGACTATACAGGCTACGAGCTTTACTGGCATCCGTCAATCCGTCGAAAATGGCACGCTGGTCATCGAAGAGTGTCATGACGAAATCTTCCGTGGTCAGTCTCAGGTACCTGGGATGGCATTCGACTTTGCCAGCGGATTCCAGCCTGCGGGCGAGAGCCTGCAGGTCAATGTCGTTTGGCGTCCTGGGGTGTACCTGCACCGCCTCGCGGCCGCAGAGGCTCTCGCTGTTGAGCTGGCCTTTGCCGTCGAGGAAATCAAAACTCCCGCGGCTACAGACCCGGCACTCGGGGTCCGATTCGATGCGAGATTCCTTCCAGTCCATCTTCCATGCATCGAGTCTGAACAGGCGTCCGCAGAAGAGGTCGGGATCTTCTCCAGTAAGGCTCCTGATGGCCATCGAGGCCTGGATGCTGCTGACCATGGCTACCGCGGGGCCGAGCACGCCTGCTGTGTCGCAGGTCTGCAGCGTCCCGGGCGGGGGAGGTTCCCCCATATAGCAGCGCAGACAGGGGCCGTCTCGGCCGCTGAGGAAGAGCGCGTGTCCGCGGGTCTCGATCGCTCCTCCGTAGATCCAGGGAATTGAGAGCTTCCAGCTCAGGTCGTTGATCAGGAAGCGGGTGGGGATGTTGTCCGAAGCGTCGATGATCAGATCAACGTCCCGGGCCAGTTTTTCGGCATTGAAAAACTGGAACTCGGTAGGTTCGGCGACGATCGTGATGGCGGAGTTGGCCTTCTCCAGGTGCTTTTTCAGTGCGAGCGCCTTGGGGGTTCCGTTGCGGACATCTTCTTCGGTGAATCCGATCTGGCGCTGGAGGTTGGACCAGTCGACAAAGTCCCGGTCCACGAGCCGTAGCTCTCCGATACCGCCGCGCGCGAGGTATTCGGCGCTGTGGGTTCCCAGCGCGCCGCAGCCGACGATCAGAACCTTTGAATGGCTGAGCCGCTTCTGTCCGTCCTTGCCGATCGCCTCTAGGATGTGGTGGCGGTTGTAGCGTTCTTCCGTTCCTGACATTACGAATTTTTAGTCTCTTCCCGATGCGATTTCCAACAGATATCCTGATCGGAGCGTAATACCTTATGACCTGGGGATTGCCCTTGAGCCTTTTGAGCGACATGATAAGCCCCTGCGCAATACAAATGCCTGTCCCAGAGCTGGAGAAACCCGAATGTCGTTGAAAGATCGTGTCGCCATCATTACCGGAGCCGCCCGGGGAATTGGCAGAGCTTGCGCTGAGAGGTTTCTTGCCGACGATGTCGCTGGAGTGGTCCTGGCTGATATCGATTCGACAGCGGCCTCATCCGCCGCCGTTGAGCTGGACCCCGGAGGCGGACGGGTGCTGGCCGTTCCTGTCGATCTGACCTGCAGGGCCGAGGTCGACGCGATGGTCGAGAAAACGGTGAGCAAGTTTGGCCGAGTGGACATCCTGGTGAACAACGCCGGCATCGCCGGTCCAAAGGGAGCGCTGGAGGAACAGACGGAGGATGAGCTTGACCGGATCTTTGCCGTCAACGTCAAGGGACCCTGGTTCGCCTGTGCCGCTGCCCATTCACATTTCCTGGAGAACGGCTACGGTCGTATCGTCAATATCGCTTCCATCGCAGGGAAGGAAGGCAATCCCGGCCTGGTGCCTTATTCCATGTCCAAGGCTGCCCTCATCGGTATGACCAAGGCTTATGCCAAGGAGGTCGCTACCCTGGGAATCCTGGTCAACTCGGTAGCTCCAGCCGTTATCGAAACCGAGATCCTGGCCCAGGTGTCTGATGAGGTGAAGGAATACATGATCTCCAAGATCCCAATGGGGCGGGTGGGGCAGCCTGAAGAGGTGGCCGAGCTGGTTCTCTTCCTCTCATCCGAGCAATGCAGCTTCTCGACGGGTTTCTGCTACGATATCTCAGGCGGCCGGGCTACCTATTGACCGGGACACGGTTTTTTCTGCAACCTGCATGCCTGTGACGGTATGATTACTGCAATTGGACACAGGAGAGCTATTCTCAGGGTTTCCTGGCAACAGGGTAACAATGGCTCCAGGCGTGTCTCGTCCTGAGGGGTTTAATTGAACAAGGGGCTTTGCTCATGAACGGACCTGGCTTATCTCGCTGTCTCCTGGTTGCTTTTGGCTGCCTGTTCTGTCTGCCGGTATCCGGAGATGACTCAAAAGATGCCCTCAAAGGGGTTCTGAAGGCCTTGAGGTCTGGAGATGCCGAGAAGCTCGAGGTTTCCCTCGAGGAGATTATCAAGGTCGGCGGTGAAAAATCTATCAGCGGCCTTCTGAAATACGCCACAACGGTTCCCGCCAGTTCCCAGACGGTTTACTGGAGCCTGCTCGAGGGTATCTCCAGCTTTGTAGACAAGCCGGCGCTCGAGGAACTGGGCGAATACATCTTCAAGAACAAGTCCAGGGCGATCGCTCGCGATCTGCTTCACGCTCTGCAGACCAGCAGGTCCCGCAATGTCGTCTACGCGCTCACCCCGATCATCAGGAAGGGACCTGATTCTCTTCGTCTCAAGGCCATCAAGAAGCTCGCCAGGGTCAGGAGTCCCGAGGCTGTAGATGTTCTTGTCGAAGTGGTCAAGGGCGAGGAGAAAAAATCACGCGAGGAGGCGAGCGAGGTGATGATCGCCGCGGTAGAGGGACTCACGATGATCACCAACCAGCAATTCGGTACCAGCGCGGTGAACTGGGAGGGCTGGTGGAACCAGAACAAGAACAAGCCCCTTCGGGTCAGCTCGGCGGCCGACGGAGACTCAAATACGGGGACGGTTGTCGACCATCTCTCCGGCCTGAGAAAGAAGGGATTTGTCGGCCTGGAGAAGGCGCCCAAGAAGGGCATCGTGGTGATCAGCGCGGTCTTTGAGAAGGCTTTTGGAAAGAAGACCAAGCGGGATCTCAACAATGATCATATGGAGGAGGTTCTTCGGCGGATGGGGATTCCTCACACGGTGGTGCACAGGGAAGATTTTGATAAATTCGATCTCCGAGAGACCGGGGCGATCCTGATCAACTGCGCCCAGATGAACAAGTTCTGCATTTGTCCTACGTGCAAGCCCGGCGGCAATAAAAACAACCGCCTGTATCGCTGTACAGGCTGTGACAAGCACACTATTTTCAATCCGGCTCTCACGGCTGAATCCGTCGAGAGACTCAAGAAATTCGTCCTCGCCGGCGGCTACCTCTTCAGTGAGGATTGGATCGTCAAGGAGTTTGTCGAGAAGGCCTTTCCCAAGTTTGTGGAGGCGGGCTATAAGCTTCCCGACCACAACGTCACCATAGCGCCGGTTCGCGGTATGGCGACCCATCCATATCTCGAGGGCATCTACGTGGCCCGCGAGGAGGACGAAGATGACAGCTTCGATTTTGGCCTGGATGACCTCGATACAGAGGATGACGATGTTGAAGAGGAAGACCCATCGAGCCGCGGTAAAACTGTCGTGGTAAAACGCGGCGAGGATCATAAGATCGCGCCGGAGCTGCGTAAGATCCGGCACAATTGGCAGATTGACGATGAAAGCTTCGAGTTAACGATCAAGAACCGGGCAAGGGTCATCGCTCTGCTGGGAAGCTCAGATGTCAAACCCCGAAGCCCCGATGACAAGAAGAAGCCCGTTTCCGTGGTGGCCCTCGCTTTCAGGCCGGGAACCGGAAAGACTGCACCCATTGGTTCGGGTAAGCGAAAGGCTCCTCCGGGTACTCCGGGAGTGGTAGTGCAGGTCCTGAGCCACTTCGGCAAGCAGCACTCCGATGAGGATGAATTCAGCCTCCAGAACCTGCTGCTGAATTTCCTCATCGACTCCAATACCGCTCGACTGCGGAGGGGCGGAAAGAAACGCCAGCGCTGAGGTTTCGCCTGCTCAGGAGAGGGGGTCGTTGATTTCGTAGCCCGCCTCGCCGATCCTGGCGGTGACGGGACTGCCCTGTCCGTTTTCAATGTGCAGATGGTTGCGTGAGGCCACATCGGCCGCGGCCTCGATGACGATGATGTTCGAGCGTGAAGAGCCCGCGGTCGGGTAGTCGTCCTCGAGCTCGGCGGCTGTCGAGAGTCCAATCTCTACCTCGATGGCTGCCCGGGTAATCGCCGTGATGGAGTCCTTTCCGTAGCCATCATAAGCAGGGTGGGCCGATCCCGGCCGTTTGATGTTTGCGGTGAAGTGAGGGTTGTAGGTCCGGCTGCCGATCCCGGCGAGGGTGGCGCGGAGCCCCCTGTCCTGTTGGTCGAATTCGATCTTGCCGAGTGTCCCTGCAAGCTCCAATTCCTGGTTCACGGCGCCCTCGAACTCTTTGGGGTTGATCCAGCTGTTGACATAATAGACCCGCAAGCCATCACGGTAATCTACCGAGACCTGCATCGCGTCGAAGGTGTCGATCTTGCGGTTTCCGCCTTCGGAGTCCCAATTGGCCAGCAAGGCCTTCTGCCCAACGGCATGCACCGAAAGCGGCTCTGAGCCGAGGTAGTGGGTGAAGAGGTCAAGCCAGTGAATTCCCACGTAGCTGAACGGGTTGGAGTCCGCCGCCCATTTGAAGATCTCGGTGGCGACCTCGAGCGGCTCCTCCAGGACAGCCCGCGCATAGAGAGGCCGGCCGATTTTTTCCGCCAGCTCTTCAAAGATGAAACGATGGCACGGGTCGTAGCGTTTGTGCATGTCGACGCCCACCACCAGGTTCTTTTTCTTCGCCAGCTCGATGAGCTCATCCGCCTGGTCCAGCCGCAGGGTCAGAGGTTTCTCGACCATCACGTGGGCTTCCCGTTCGAGAGCGTGAAGAGTCGGGGCGTAGTGGAGGTGGTCGGGGGTGGCGACGTAGAGGATGTCGACCTCGTATTTTTCGAAGATGTCCACCCAGGGGGTCTCTCCGTGGAAGGGGACCGGGGCGGCTTTCGGGACTCTCTCAGAGTAGGCGGCGCAGAGCGCCTCGGCGGTTTGCGCTGTCCGGGTACCGATGGCAACAAGCTCCAGGGAGACCTCGGCGAGCTCCCTGGCGCGTTCATCTAATCCGATCCTGCCGAGATAGGGGGCAATCCCGCAGCGCTCGAAATCTTCGATGGATCGAAGAACCACGTCTCCGCCAAACATGCCGCCGCCGATCAGGGCGACCGTGAGATTTTTTTTGTCATTCAGCATAGGCTCAAATTATCTATTCGAGTGAATATCTGCAGTACGATCTTGACCAAATCACTTGTGGAGAGAAAATAGACTCCCTGACAGTTCCAGTCAATCAGTACGCAGAATGCAAGGCAACTCGTAACTCAGGTACCAGGAACGCAACCGCACACTGTCTAACCCCAAGATACCAGCTTAAGGAGATCTAGATAATGTTGATGAACCGAAACCGTTTTATTGTTTGCAGCCTGGCTGTTCTTGGAGCGCTTGTCATGGCCCTGGTCGGCTTGCCCGGGGGGAATCACAGTGATCTCAATCTTCCGGTAGTCTATGGAGAGACGCCCTGCTACAAGCCCGTTGTACCCATGGATGACCTGATGGATTCGGTTGATGACAATTTTGAAGCGATCTCCGACCAGCTCAAGATCAAGAAGTACTCCAAGGCCATGAAGGCGGCCCACTATGTAGCCGAGTTCTGCAATGTATTGCAGTTTCACACCAGCGAAGAGGTCGAGGGCGCGGCGAATATGAAAAAGTGGAAGGAGATCTCCATCTCGATACGTGATGACATGATGAAGGTCGCCATGGCAATCAAGAAAAAGGACGCCGCCGGAGCCAAGAAGATTCTGAAGGCCGTCGAGGACTCCTGTGAGAGCTGTCACGACATGCGCGACTGATGGTCGCCTGGAGGTAATACCATGGCACAGCCCTCCCTGGGCGTCTGCAGCTGGTCGCTGCAGGTAAGCAATATTCCCGACCTGGTTCGTCTGAGTTCCGAGGTGGGCGCCGAGGTGGTACAGATCGGCCTCGGAGATCCGACCCATGGATCCTGGGACGAGGGGGACGGCTTTCTGGCCGCGCTCAAGGAATCAGGCCTCGAGCTCAGCGGGACGATGATCGGGTTCCCCGGTGAGGACTATACCTCACCGGCGACGATCAGGCAGACCGGGGGCTTCGGCGATCCGGCGACTCGCTCCGAGCGGTTGGATATCTTCCGCCAGGCCGTCGACCAGACCGCGGCGCTCGGACTCAGGTGCCTCTGCAGCCACGCTGGCTTTATCCCGGAAGATGATGGGGCTGAACGGTCGAGCTTTCTCGACTGTATTTCCGAGGCTGCCCAATACGCGGCGGAGAAGGACGTGCTCTTCACCATGGAGACGGGACAGGAGACGGCCTCCCTGCTCCGGCGAACTCTCGACGAGCTGAAGATGTCCTCGCTGCGGGTCAACTTCGATCCAGCCAATATGATTCTCTACGATATGGGGAACCCGATTGAGGCGATCGAGATTCTCGGTCCAGATATTGCCCATGTACACGCCAAGGATGCGAATCCTCCCCAGGCGAGCGGAGAGTGGGGGGCCGAGGTTCCTCTGGGTGATGGCTCTGTCGGGATGGCCGAGTTCGTAGCGGCGCTCGAGAGAGCCGGCTATTGCGGCCCGCTGGTTGTCGAGCGTGAGGTCGGCGACCAGGACGAGCGTGTAGAGGCCATCAAGCACGGAATCTCGGTGCTCCGGAGCATCTCCTGAGAAGCTTCTCGAAATCCTCCCGGTTCAATTCCCGGATCTTTTTGAGGGGTCGGCGTTGTTCGAATAGGGGGTTTTCTATAGAATGCTTCGCCGAGTCCGGGCTGGCCGGGTGATTCATAGAATAGCTTCGATAAAAAACAGGTGAACGCACAGATGAGTATCCTTCCGCTTGCTGTTGAGTTGAACACGGTGCTTGAGTCAGAGGCCCCCGCGGTTCTCGATATGTTGTCAGATCTTGGGAAGAGGCTGTATTTCCCCAAGGGGATTATCAGCCAGGGAGCGGAGGCCAAGGCGAAGGCCGACCGGTTCAACGCCACCATCGGGATTGCCACCGAGGGTGGGGTCCCGATGCATCTTGCGAGTTTCAACGAGCTCTTCGCGATGGATCCGGGAGAGGTCTACCCCTACGCGCCTACCGCGGGCCGGCCTGAGCTTCGTGAGCTTTGGCGCGCCAAGCAGCTTGAGGAGAACCCATCGATGCGGGACAAGGCTCTCGGGATGCCGATCGTCACCAGCGCCCTGACGCATGGGCTGGGTATCGTGGGTGATCTCTTTATCAATCCGGGCGATCCGGTTGTCCTGCCGGAGCATTTCTGGGGCAACTACAACCTGACCTTCGGAGTGCGCAACCAATGTGAGATCGAGACCTATCCGCTCTACTGTGAGGGAGGATTCAATTCCAGCGGTCTCGGGCAGAAGCTCCTGGAGGTCGGCGAGAAATCGTCCAAGGCTGTCGTGGTGCTGAATTTTCCGAACAACCCCACCGGTTACACCCCGACCGCGGAGGCCGCTGCCGAGATTCGCGAGGCAATTGTCGCGGCGGCCGAGGCCGGCCTGCGCCAGGTGGTGGTCTGTGATGATGCTTATTTCGGGCTCTTTTTCGAGGACAGCTGCCTGCAGGAGTCGATCTTCGGCTACCTGGCGAATTGCCATCCCAATGTCCTGGCCATCAAGCTCGATGGGGCTACCAAGGAGCTTTTCTCCTGGGGCTTCAGGGTTGGCTGCCTGAGCTATGCGGCGGGAGGCTCCGGAGATCTCGATGCTGTTCATACGGCTCTCGAGAAAAAAACGATGGGCTCCATCCGTGGCGGGATCAGCAATTCTCCCAATACCACGCAGTCGGCGGTGGTCCGCCTGCTGAAGAATCCCGCGGCTGCGGCCCAGAGGAAGGAAAAGCGTGACATTCTCTGCGCCCGGGCGAATCGTACA
>CAJWMA010000074.1 GCA_913042995.1 uncultured bacterium
GGCCTGGCCGGCGACCCAGTCGGGGCTCATGTTCTTGAAGAGCTCCTCCCGCATCCGGACACCGCCATCGTCGGGTGAAATCAGGATGAACTTTTCTCCCTGCTCAATGAACCGATGGTTGAGATAGTCACTGAACAGCGGCTCCATCTTCAGGTGGTCGAAGCTGTCGAAGGCGATCTCTATCTGCTCCGCGTGCAGCGAGGTGACGATGATATGATTCATGCCGCGGCGGATGAGGTCATCGGCCACATCACGAACCGTGATCGGCTCGCGGCGGGCATGGGTCTTGTCCTGGGCCTGGTACCAGAGGCAGGGAACCACGAAGTTGATCTGCCGTACCTTGCAGGTTCGCTTCAGCGTGGAAAGAATCTTGAGCGCGTTGGCAAGCGAGACATCAGGGTCTTCGCCATAATCTACGGTGGCGATGACGTAGACATGCTTGCCGCGCAGGTTCTCTTTCACGACAGCCTTCTTCTCGCCATCGCCGAAGGTCAGGATCTCCACCGGCACCAGGGGCTTCCCCAGGATCCTGGCCATCGAATTGGCCAGCTTGTCATCGGGACGGACGGATACGAGCGAGAAGGCGTCTCTCGCCCTGCGATCCATATCCCGCTTGAGCTCATCGCGAACTCGATCCTCTATGAACTGCTCCAGCCAGGAACGGAACTGGGGATCACCCTGTAGACTTTCAAATTCCATCTGTCCAACTCGTTCTTTTGAACTACATTCTCAGCGGAACCAATAAAGAAAAGCTCAGGCCAGAGTGAACTTATACCAGTTCTTCATTCGCTGGCAAGGACTGTCGCCAACAGATGTTGGCGGAAGTTTTTCTTGCTGTGGGGCGGTTTGTCTCTTCTGATGGTTGGCCGTAGCAAATAAACGAGGAGTCATTGGTGAGATGGCTCCCGGGTCATTCTTCGCCGACCCTGGTGGCGGCGAACATTCCGGCCGGAAGGCCGGTGGTTTCAAAAGTGAAGAGAGGAGCGGTCATGGAATTAGAGGTGGTATTTTTGGAGGATCCGGCTTGCAGCTGGTGCTGGGCTTTTCAACCCGTTGAGACGACCTTTCTCTTCGAGTGGGGTGAGCAATTGCGATGGCGCATGGTCATGGCTGGACTTCGAGACCATCCCGTTCCGGACCCGAGCCTGATCATCCGTCACTGGCAAACCGCCGCGGACGTCTCCGGCATGCCGTTTGAGCCGGACATCTGGAATTCCCACATCCTGGAGAGCACCTTTGTCTCCTGCAGGGCCGTCAAGGCTGTCGCCGTACGAAGCGACGAGGCCGCCCGCAGGCTGCTGCGTCGAATCCGCGAGGCCTTCTACGTCGAGCAACAGAAGATCGATGACCTCGAGCTTGTTTTCTCGCTCGCCGAAGAGCTTGGACTCAGCTCCGAGGACATGATCGAGCAGCTCTCCAACGGCCGGGCAGATGTGCTGTTCGACGCCGACCGTGAAGACGGCAGCCGCTACGGCTTCGGCTTCCCGACGATCGTCATCCGCCGCCCCACCATGGAAGAACCCAAGGTTCTGCAGGGAGCGGTACCCTACCGCGACCTCCTCGACGGCCTCTACGCGATGGGCGTCGATCACAAATCACGCAAGCGGTTTCGCGGAACCGACAGCGACTGGCGCCGCCTGCTCGAGCTCCAGCCCCGGATCACCATGGCCGAGCTTCGCATGGTGACCAACATGAAACCCGCGAGCATAGAAAGCCGCCTCAAGACGATGGGAATCGTGAGGGAGGGGCCCTTCTACTGCCTGCCCCTGGAGAAACGCCAGGAACAGGTCCTGATCCCCGAAGAGCTGAGCTTCTAATTATCCGGCGGCCGCTCAATCGGCGATCTTCCAGGGATTGTCCGAGAGGGTCTCTCTGATAGCCTGCTCGTTCTCTTCGACACCGCGGTCACCCTCCTGCGAGGCGGCATCGGCGAAGGTGCCGCCCGGGTAGAAGGTTCCGCGGGCGGCGGTATAGGCTTCACCCCGCAGATGCGCGAGGGGATTGTGTCCGAGACGCTCACGCCGAGCCTGGCGCAGCGCCCCGAGATCAACCTCAGTAACAACGATCTTTTCTCCCGGCCCCGGATCGGCCTGCGAGAGAATCCGCCCATCGTAATCGACGACCATGCTCCCTCCGGGCCATGAAAAGGGTGGATAGTTCTCGAGACTTGCCCCCTGGTTCGAGGCGACCACATAGGCCAGGTTTTCGATAGCCCGGCTGCGGTTGATCACGGTCCACCAGTCCATAGGAGGGGTGGCGCCCCAGGGGTCCATGTAGGCCGAGACCCGCACCAACAGCTCCGCCCCGCCCAGCGCCAGCTCGCGAATCGCCTCCGGAAAGAGCCAGTCGTAGCAGATGGCGCAGCCGATGTTGCCGATCTCGGTACGGGCGACCGGGAACAGCTCATCCTTGTATCCCGGCAGGTCATGGGGGCTGGCATGGACTTCCCACGGCAGCCAGGGGTTCACCTTACGGTACTTGTAGAGAATTCCCTCCGGCCCCACCAGGCAGGTCGTATTGAAGACCACCCCCGGCCAATCCGGGTCGCGCTCGATGAAGCTGCCGGTCTGGATATAGATACCCAGCTCCCTGGCTTTTTTCTCGTAGCGGTCGGTGTGCTCACAGGGCAACTCGACGGCCAGCTTGTCTCTCAATTCCCGGGCCGTCGCGTAGACCGGGGCCGCGTGGGCAAACTCGGGAAAGACCACCAGGCGAACCGGGAAGAAGGGCTTGTAGCCCATGACCGCGGAATCGACCATGGCCAGCATCCGGTCGACCCGCGAGGAGATCTCGCTACGGTCACGGGGACAGGGAAAATCCGTCTGGCAGGCAGCCACTGCGTACTTCATCTGGAGACTCTCCGGACTTTCTGAAAACCGATACACGACAGACCAGCATAGATATTGCCCTTACAGATCTCAGCGTCAAGTCGTCAGTGTTCAATTCGGCGCCGCCGGGAAGGCCTCTAACTCCCAGCCACGGCCTATTTTGACAAGAAAAAAGAACCCGGCTCGTCATCCACCGGGATACTCGGTAAAATAGACGGTCCGACGATCGCCAGCGTCGTTCCGTTTAAGGGTCTTTTCCTGGCGAGACAGTCGACTCTTAAAAAACGCCCCGGGTGAGTCCTTCAGTCCCGGGCGGCCAATTCACTGAGAGAACATCCGAAATGTCTGAAATCAATCGTCCGCTCCTCTGTCTTCTGACCGCCTGCTGGCTGCTCTTTGCCGCGAGCCTCAATGCCCAGGTTGTCATCAACGAGATCCACTACGAACCGGAAAACAAGACGGCCGCCGAAGAATTCATCGAGCTGCACAACGTCGCCGAAGCGCAGGTTGATCTCTCCGGCTGGTATTTCTCCAATGGAATCACCTTTACCTTTCCCGACGGCACCCTCCTGCCGGCCGGAGGCTATCTTGTGGTCGCCGAAGACCCAGCTGTCCTGGCTGACAACCTGTCCTTCGAGGGCGCCAGCGGCCCGTGGGGGGGACGGCTTGACAACGGCGGAGAGACCCTGACCCTGCGCGATGCGACAGGCGCCCGGGTCGACGAGGTCGACTACCAGGCCGGCTTTCCCTGGCCGCTGGCCGCGCAGGGCAAGGGCAGCTCCATGGAGCTGCTCCACCCCGGAAGCGACAACAACCTGGCCGGAAGCTGGAGAGCCTCGGGGCTCATCGAACGCCCCTTTACCAAGCGTGTCTATTTCCTCCGGGGACAGAGCGAGGACTGGCGCTACAGGCCTGGCACCTCGGAGGCCTCCGATCCTCCGCAGCGCTGGCGTGAAGATGACTTCCCCCTGGACAAGACCTGGCGACAGGCGCAGGCCGGCTTCGGGTTCGGAGATGGCGACGACAACACGGAGCTTGCCGATATGCGGCGGTCCTACACCTCAATCTACATGCGCCACACCTTCACCATCGACGATGCCGACAGCATCCCCGAAGCCCTGGTGCTCAACCAGTACATCGATGACGGAGCTGTCGTCTGGATCAACGGCACCGAGGTGCTGCGCTACAATATGGAAGAGGGCGAACTGGCCTTCGATGACGACGCGCGCGGCGGACGGGAGGCGCGCTGGATCCCGGTGACGCTGCCTAACCCGGCGGCCTATCTCAGGCAGGGAGAAAACCTGGTCGCCGTCCATGGCTTCAACACCTCGCTGAACAGCTCCGACGTCTCCCTGGATTTTGAGCTCTATTCTCCGGGCACCGAGGACGAGGACCCCAACGCGCTTCTGCCGCCGAGCCCCGGCGCGCGCAACACCGTCTTCTCAACCAACCCCGGACCACTGGTCCGCCAGGTTGAGCACAGCCCGGAGCAGCCGGCGGCTGGCGAGGCGCTGGCGGTAACCGCTAAGATTACCGATCCGCAGGGCCTCGCCGCGGTCACCCTGCAATACCAGGTCGTCCAGCCCGGCAATTACATCCCGGCCTTCCTTGCCCATCCGCACAATATACTCATCTCACAGCCGACCCGGGCGCACGAGCCAAACCCGGATTTCGAAGATCCGGCCAACTGGACTACGCTGCAGATGTCCGACGATGGACGCGATGGAGATGAGACCGGCGGAGACGGGATCTATTCCGTGCTTGTTCCCGGCCAGGGCAACAGAACACTGCTTCGCTACCGGATCACCGCCAGCGACACCGCCGACGCCCAGGTCACCGTACCCTACAAGGATGACCCCTCGCTCAATTTTGCCGCCTTCTTCTACAATGGGGTTCCGGCCTATACCGCCTCCCGGACATCGGTCCATCCCGAGGGCGCCGGCCACACCTACAGCGCCGAGGAGATGGCCGCCCTGCCGGTCTACACGCTCATCACCCTCGGCACCGACATGACCCACTGTGTCGGCTACTCGGGCAGCTTCCAGATTCCCAAGTCAAACGAGCCGGCGCGTGACCATTTCAACTGGGAGGGAGCCTTCGTCTACGATGGAGAGGTCTACGACCACGTCAGGTACAGGCTGCGCCAGGCCAACGACCGCTACGGCGGCAGCGGCAAGCGCTCGATGCGAATCCGCTTTCCGAAAGGACATTACCTGAAGGCCCGCGACAACTACGGCAAACGCTACCCAACCCGCTGGAGAACCCTCAACACCGGCAAGATGTTCGACAACAAGCGGGTCGGAAATTTCGGCGTTACCGAATCGATGAACTCGATGCTGTGGAACATGACGGGAGTCCCCGCCCCCCACTTCAACACCTTCCACTTCAGGGTCATCTCCGGTGAGGACGAGGTTCCGGCGGGCAGCTACAGCCAGTACCTCGGCGACTTCTGGGGCATGTATGTCGGGATCGAGGACTACGACCCCCGGTTTCTCGATGCCCACGGCCTCGAAGACGGCAACCTCTACAAGCTCAAAGACGGCCAGTTCAACGGCAATGACCTGCGGCGCAACCAGGGCCGCTACGCCATCACCACCGATGCCGACTTCCAGAACATCCGCCGTAACCTGCGCCCCCAGCGCAACGCCGAATGGCTCGACGCGCATGTGAACTACGACAAATGGTATCCCTACCACGCCGTCGTCGAGGGGATCCGCCATTATGATTTCCGCCCGGCTGATTCGCACTCCAAGAACCGGGCCTGGTATTTCGAACCCGACGAACGGAGCAATTTCGGCAGGCTCTGGACCATGCCCTGGGATTCCGACGCGAGCTGGGGACCGAACTGGAACAGCGGCGTGGACTATTCCAAGGACGCCATCTTCGGCAGCGGCGGGAAGGCCGAGTACAAACAGAAGTACCGCAACTTTATCCGCGAGTTCAGAGACCTCATCTGGACCCAGACCGTGCTCAACCAGATGATCGACGACCTTGGCGAAAGAATCGAGGTCTTCTCCATGGCCGACCGGGACCGCTGGCGCAACGGACCGACCCAGGCCGGCCGGCAGGATTTCGGTGCCCTCGCCACCAAGATCAACGACATGAAGCGCTTCGCCTTCATCGGCTGGAGCGGTTCGACCGGGCCCAGCGTGCCCGCCGGAGGCAGGGCGCGCCATCTCGAAAATCTTGCCAACTCAGAAGGAGACCGGACCAGGATTCCCGCGACCCCGACGGTTGTCTACGCCGGGCCTGAAAATTTCCCGGCCAACGCTCTGCTCTTCAACACCCAGGCCTTCAGCGATCCCCAGGATGACGCCTTCGCCGCGATGAAATGGCGGCTTGGCGAGGTCACTCCGGCCGAGGCGGCCTTCGACCCCGACGAGCCCCGCCGCTACGAATGGCCTGCCTCCTGGGAGCTCGAATCGGAGCAGTTCAGCCCCCTCCTGAGGCTGCCGCGCAGCTCCGTACAGGTCGGAAAGACCTACAGAGTGCGGCTCAAGGTCAAGGATGACACCCAGAAATGGAGCCACTGGTCGAACGCCTTCGAGTTCACCGTGTCCGCCCCGACCGCCCTCGACCCGGTGCAGTCTTCGCTCCGAATAACCGAGCTCATGTTCAATCCCCGGGGAGATGAGGGTTTTGAATTTATCGAGCTCCAGAACACAGGCAACCGGGCCATCGACCTCAACGAGGTCCACTTCAGCAATGGCATCGATTTTTCCTTCGCCGGCTCAGCGGTCGAAGAGCTTGCCGCGGGAGCCTATGTCCTGGTCGTACGAAACAGGCTGGCCTTCGCCTCCCGCTACGACACCTCCAATATGCTCATCGCCGGAGAGTACTCCGGCCGGCTCTCCAATGGCGGAGAGCGCGTGGCCCTCTCCTTCGGCAGCGCCGAGACGATTATCGATTTTGAATACGATGATGAGTGGTTCCCTGGAGCCGATGGGACGGGTCTCTCCATGGTCATCATCGACCCCCTGGCGCCGGTTGAGAGCTGGGCCGAGGCGGCATCCTGGCGCCTCAGCGGCTCCCCCGATGGCTCACCCGGAAGCGACGACAGCATCCCCATCGGCGGCAGCCAGCTGCCTGGCGACCTCAGCCAGGATGGAAGCCTCAACATCACCGACGCGGTTGTTCACCTCGGCCAGCTATTCGGAGGGGCCCCGCGGCCCCTGCCGTGCGCGGATGGCGTCTTTGGCCACCCCTCCAACCAGGCGCTGCTGGACGTCGATGGCGACCAACAGTCCAACCTGACCGATGCCGTCTTCCTCCTGCTCTACCTCTTCAACAATGGAGCCCCCCCGGCCCTGGGAACCGAGTGCCTGCGGCTGGCGGACTGCCCCGATGCCTGCGCTCCCTGATGCCCCGGGTAAGGTGAGGGGACTATGGATTCGTTCCTGAAACGCCATTGGTTTCTCGTGGGAATCGCGGCCGCGGTCAGCTGCGGAAGCCTGCTTCCGGAAGGAGGCCTGGCCCTGCGTTCGAGCGGCTACGCCATACCGTTGCTTGTCGCCGCGGTCCTGGCGATCTCGGGCTTCACCCTCGACACCTCCAGGCTGCTGGTCCAGGGAAAGAACCTGCGGGCCATCCTCCTCACCCTCTGCACGACCTACGCAATAGCCCCCCTGCTGGCCTACGCCCTGGCGATATCCTGGGGCCCCGCCCTGGATGGAGCGGGCTCCCAGGGAGCGCTCTTCCTCGAGGCGATGATGATTCTTGCCGCACAGGCGGGAACCCTTGCCTCGGCCCTGGCGATGACGGCCATCGCCCGCGGCAACCAGGAGCTGGCGCTGCTGATCACCGTCCTGTCGAGCATACTCACCGCAATCCTGACGCCGCTCGTGCTGGAGCTCGCGCTTGGAGAGATCGTCGACATCCCTATTGTCGACATCATGCTGAGAATGCTGCTGATCGTCGTACTGCCAGTCTTTGTCGGACAGCTTGCAAGGAAGGCTCTCTGGAAACGAGCGAAAAAGGCGGCAACCGTGGTGAAGATCCTGCCGCGAGTGATTATCCTTTCCTTCCTCTATACCGGCTTCTCCGCGGCCACCGAACACCTCCACGAGGCTCCCGCCCTCGCGCTGCGCTTCCTCGGAGCCTGCCTGTGCCTGCACCTCACTCTCCTGCTCTGGACCTGGCTCTCCTCACGCCTCCTGGGGTTGACCGCTGAGAGCCGCACAGCCGTCATTCTCTGCGGCAGCCAGAAGACTCTTCCCAACGGCATAGATATCTGGACCCGTTTCTTCGGACAGAACCCTTACGGCGCCCTCCCCCTGGCGCTCTACCATGTAGTCCAGCTGCTTGTCGACACCCTGCTGCTGAAGCGCCTGGAGGCATCCAACAACGCCGCCGCCGGTCAGGACAGACAAGAGACCCCAGGTTAAATACCGCGCGGGCGGCTTACTTCTTCCGCTCAGCGTATTGCTCGCTGATCCTGCGGTAGTAGCTCCTGATAATCTCGAGATACTCCGAAGGAGCGGTCTTGGGATTAACCGATCCGATCGCCTCGCGAATCTTAGGAGGAAGGATTCCCCACTTCCTGCCCTTGCGGGTCCGGTTGGCAAGCTCGGCAGCGGAATTCTCGGGTTTCTGGCCATCGCCGGCATCGTTGTTGGGAACCTTGCCGGGCTGCTCCTGGCCATCCTTGCCCTTCGCCTTGCGGGCCTGCTCTTCCCTGGCCTGCTGCTCGGCTTCCTGCTGCTGGCGGGAAGATTTGACCTGGTCCTGGTTCTCGCGCGAGGCGCCCTGCTTCTGGCCCTTGGCCTGCTGGCCCTGCTGCTGTTTGCCGCTGGACGGCTTCTGGCTCGGGCTCGGCTGTCCCCCGCTGCCCTTGCCGCCTCGGCTGCACTCTTCGGCAATCTTCTCGATGAGCTGGCTCATCTTCTTGACGACAGCCTTCTGCTGGTTCTGGGTCTCGCCGCCGGTTTTCTTCTTCCCGAGGTCGCTCTGAATCTCTTCCAGCATACGCCGGATCTCATCGAGGTTCTGCTTGCCCTCTTTGATAACCTTGGCCTGCTGAGGATCACCCTTCGCCTCCTTGACCTCCCCGGCCTCACGCTCGGCCCGCGCTATCGGCAGGGCAAGAAGCATGGCTGAAAAGAAGCCCGCGAAGATCATCCTGGTGAAACCGTTCATTGATCGCTCCTGGGAAACAACATTCCGAGTCCGGTCAAGCCCGCCTCCCCCGATGCTGACACCGCAGGCCGCGGACACCTGCATACATCCTACTGCTCGCGGAGTTGATGAACCAGCGTTTTCATCGGCCCGCAGGCGCCTGGAGCGGCCCCGTTACCGGAATCGGCAACGTGAGCCGGCTGGAAGCGTTGGCCTCAATAACGCGTAAAACCGCTGAGAAAAGGCGATTTCTCTACTCATCCAGCTTGATCATGGATTCGAGGTCGAGATCTTCGTCGTCTCCACGCACCAGGAGTAAAATGGCGGCATGTGGAACGATGAGGTAGGGAGTCCGTTCAAACTCAATCTCCACGGCGGCGTTGCGTAGAAAAAGCGCGAGGTCTCCGACCTCGGCCTCCATGGGAACGTAGGTCGCCTTGGACTCATGCAGCTTCCAGGGCTCCTCGCCAAACTCCGACGGAGCCTGCACCGGAGTACCCGGGCCGACCTCGACAATACGGCCGCTCTGGACCTCCATCTTGTCTACCGCCGATTGGGGCAGCAGCAGACCCACGCGGGTGCGGTCCTCTCCTTCCTGCGGAGTGACCAGGACCCTGTCCCCAACAACAACCAGCTTCTTACCCTTGGCTTCCATGTCCCGCTGAACCTCTAACTCGTTCTGCCGTCGAACCCTTGAATATACCTCTCCCGCCCTCATATTTCCAGCCGCACGAGCCTCCTCCAGCACAGATGGAGCAGGGTTTTACTTCAAACCTCTCCGCCATCATGTTATTTCCAGAAGACCTTCAATTGCAGCACGCCAGGAGATCCCTTAATCGATGAGCCCGAGTACAGAAAACAAGATCAACCTTGCCGTCATCGGCGCCGGCCTGGTAAGCGACTACCACCACGTCCCTGGAATCCGACTCGATCCGCGGGCCAGGCTGGTGGCCGTCTGCGATACGGATGAAGCTCTTCTGGAGCAACGCAAGCTCGACTGGCAGGTCGACAAGGTCACCTCCGACCCTGAAGAGATCTTCTCTGACGAGAGTGTGGATGGAGTCATCATCGCCACGCCGAACTTCACCCACAAGGAGCTTGCGATCTCGGCCGCGGTCAACGGCAAGCATGTCATGTGCGAAAAACCGCTCGGCCTGGCCGCGGACGAGGTCGCCGCCATGTATGGCTCGGCGAAGGCCGGAGGGGTGGTTCACATGACCGCCTTTACCTATCGCTTCGCGCCGTCGATGCGCTACCTGAAGCACCTGGTTCAGAAAGGGGACCTTGGAACGCCCAGGCATTTCCGCAGCCAGCGCTTCCTGGATCTTCCCGAGACGAGCTGGGGGTGGCGTCAGTATAAGGACAAGGCGGGCGCCGGCGACCTGTTCGACATGACGATTCATCGTATCGACTTCGCCCAGGACCTGCTGGGACCCATCAAGAAAATCTGCGGTTCGGTAGCCCGGTTCGCCGAGAGAACCGAGACCGCTGACGGCTCCTCCTGCCCCCCCTCGGAAGTCGACGACTGGTCGGCTCTCATCGGGGATTTTGAATGCGGCGCTGTAGGGGTCTGGGAAGGCACCACGCTCGCCAAGGGCTACAACCGCGAAGGCTTCGGTCATGAATGGGCTGAGATCAACGGCTCAGAGGCCTCCGCGGTCTACAGGCTGCACGAGCCGAATACCCTGTTGCTTGGACGTCATGGCGGAGACCTGGAGCCTGTCGAGGTGCCGCCGGAATTCCTCAAACCTGAAGACAGTCCGCGCGACCCGGGCACCGGTGAACCGGCAACGGTCTTCCGTTACGACCTGGCCTGGGAGTTCATCTCGGCCATCCAGGATGATCGCGATGCCATCCCCAGCTTCTGGGATGGCTGGAGCGCGCAGGTCATCGCTGATGCGGCGCTGACCTCGAGAGAGGAAGGGCGCTGGGTGGACATCGAACAGCCTCCCCGCTGATCCGCTCAGCCGCCTCCGGCCGGTTGGGTAAACTCCATCGGAATGCCATCCGGATCGAGAAAATACACCATCCGGTTGCCGGCATTCGGTCCGCCCTCGACCGTCATCACCTCGGAGAGGAAGCGAACTCCCAGCTCGCCCAGCCGGGCGATCTCAGCCTCGATGTCATCCACCACGTAACAGAGATGGGCGCTGCCGGTATCACAGGTCCGGGGCGCCTCCGGCTGCCCGGCGGCGGACAGGTACTGGATGAGCTCCAGGCCCTGGCCGTAACCGCTCAAATGGATGATCCGCATACGAACGCCCTTGAGCGTCGTCACGGTCTCAGCGAAAGGACCTTCGACCGTACGGTCATTCAGAACCTCGAAGCCCAGCGCCCCTCGGTAAAAATCAAGGGACTGCTCCATATCGCTGACGGTGAAGGATACGTGGTGAACGGCAGTAATCATCGCGCGCTGAAACCTCCTGGGAGCTCAATTGTAACCCGGGTGAATCGGAGCATAACTCTACCGCACAGCGCCTGTCTACGCCGAGGTCGCCAGGGGGAAAGACCCGAGGACGACCTTCAGCCCGATGAGTTGACGCAAGCGGAGTAAGCCCAAAAAAAACTACGAAACGGAATGAACCTAAGCGAAAGAATTCAAACGGCTTACCCTGACAATAACCCGCAATTTCCGGACTCTTTAACATCATGTAATTTGAAAACCTGCCGGAAAAAGTGTATAAAAAACCGTCACATTTCTTTTTAGGCCTTCCAGGCAGCAGATGTGGCTTCAGGCGGCATCTATTCGCTATGATGGGTGCTTAAACGCTGGCGATTTTACAATTGGCAGCCTTTCGCAAGGCAGGGAAAGACCTCATGGGATCCGGAATGGACCATCATCTTATTATCCGAGAGGAGAATGGTGACCGGACCTTCCCGCTGCCGGAAGGAAAAACGCATATTGGACGTGCCAGTTCCAACGAGGTCAAGCTGCGTGAGAAAAGTGTGTCCAGGAGTCATTGCCTGGTTGAACGAGATGGTGACCGGGTACTGATCTTCGACAATCGAACCGGCAACCCCACCCAGATCCAACGGCACGGCAAGAAACGCAGCAAGAAGGCCAACGGCAGGATTTTGCGTGACCAGGATGTTCTCTTCGTCGGACGTATGGAGATCGTCTACCGCGGCTGCTCCGGCCCCAGGGCCGCCACCTCCTCGCGGCAGGAAGATGTCTCCCCGATACCCGGAGCGGTACCCGTAGAGAACCCCCAGGCTCCCATGCCTGCGGCCGATCCCGGCACTCAGCAGACGCCGCCATGGCAGCAGCCCGCTGCGGAACAACCCTATCCGCAGCAACCATATCCCCCACAGCAGGGTCAGCCGCCGCAGCAGCAGCAACCATATCCACCACAGCAGGGTCAGCCGCCGCAACAGCAACAACCGTATCCACCACAGCAGGGTCAGCCGCCGCAGCAGCAGCAACCGTATCCACCACAGCAACCCACGCAAAACTACCCGGCCCCCGACCAGCAGCCGGTCACCTTCAACCCCGCTCCAGCCGAACCGGCCCCGGCGAAAGCCAAGAAGAAGATCAAGCGCCGCAAACGCAAGCTGGTCGCCCCGAAGTCAAAGACAACCAGCTCGACTCCCGTTGGCGCGGCAAAATCCGGCGGCAACCCCGGAGTCAACCTGGCCATCGGAGCCGGCATCCTGATCCTGCTGCTGATTGTCGTCTCCGTCGTTTCCAAACGCATGACCAATGAGAGCGCCCAGATTGTCCAACGGCAGCAATCAGCGGCGGAAAAGAGACTGACGGAACGCGAGGCCGCCCTGAAGGCCCGCCTCAACAATACGAATGTCCAGATTGCGAAACTGCAGCAGATGCTTGCGGCCCTGGAACAAGCCAGGCAGACACCGCCCGCGCCCGCCGGCGGAAATCGGGAGAAGCCTGAGGCCCCGGAGGAGCTCGCCTCCGCGCCCCCCTCCGACGAGTCGGTCACCCCGGCCCCCGGCGGCGGCAATATTGCTGAGACCCGGGAGTTGATAGCCTCCCTGATCAAGGAGCGCGACAACCTCCAGGGCAACCTGGACCAATACGGCGGGCTCACGGGAGGGACAGACACGTCAAAAATTGAGGCCTCGATCTCCAGGCGCACCGTCGTGATGAACGAAAACGGTAACCGGATTCTCAATGTCGAAGATGACGAGGATTCACGGCAAACCGCCGTCGCCAAGATCCCGCAAAAAGTAGAGTTGTCGAAGAAGGACTATGCCGCCCTGATCGAACGGCTCAAAGAGACCGTCGGTAATTACGGCCTGCCTGTGGCGAGCCCGGCCGATCTCGATCCCGACCTCACCGAACTGCTCAGGGCAACCGGCAAAGATGGAGCCAGGGGGCTGGTAGAGGTCTACGTCTACTCGAGCGAGCTCAGCGCCAAGATGGAAAAAACGTCATCCTTCCTGAAAAGACGCATCAAGGCCCTGACGGACAATGCCTACAAAATCAACAAGGACAAGTATAAATCCGGCGGCGGCTACTACGGAGGCCGGCACAATCACTACCTTGAACAGCTGCAACGCCTGCTGGAATTGTCCGAGAAAAAGATCGAGATCAAGAAAGGCCAGAAGCGACGGCTCGATGCTTTCCAGAAGGCTCTTGGAGACGGCTTTGAGCGACTGACCTCGGCAGAATCGACAAAACACCTCACCTCGGTCTATTCGAAGAGTAAAGACCCGAACATGCAGCGTAAAATGGTTGGCGCCTTCTCAAAAGCGAACGCCCTGCAGGCTGTCCCGGCTCTGATCAAAAGCCTCTCAAGCCCCGACCAGGAGCTGAAAGGTCTTGTAAAATCAGCACTTGCGTCGATTACTGGAGTCAATCTCGGAGACAATAAGAAGATCTGGGATGCCTGGTGGAAAGAAAACGGCGATAGCGCGACAAATTGATGTTTCCTGGTGTTTTTCTCGACACTTTTAAGATCTCACGGTAAAGTGTTGTGGTATCCATCACTTTTTAGAACCT
>CAJWMA010000075.1 GCA_913042995.1 uncultured bacterium
CCTTAAAGCCGGAATCCCACAACCATCAGAAAGCGTAGGTGTAGCTCAGGGCGATGTCGATCTGCTCCTCGGTGCGGATCGCCCGGTCGGCATCGTTGAGCTGGATATCGAAGCTCAGCGTGAAGGCGTGCTGCTTGTGGACATACTGCCCGGCGAAGCCGATGAAACCGAGGAAGGTGCGCGCCAGGTCGTCCTCCTGGATGGTGCTGAAGAGCATTCCGCGGAAGGTATTAGTGAAGGAATAGACCGCCGCGACATCGAGGATGAACTGGTTTTCAAGCTCATCGCTATCGCTGGTGAGAAACTGCAGGTTGCCGGCCATGCTCAGGCGGCTGGTTACCGCGTAGTCTCCATCGAGCTCGATGTTGTAGAAATTACCCGGCAGCATTCCAAAGGTGTCCTCGTTGAGCGAGAGCCGGGTGTCAAAGGAAAGGGCGAGCCGCAGCTGGCGATCATCATAGACCTTCCATTTCATACCAAGGTCGACCGAGCTCAGGACTCCCTCTTCCCGGTTCTCAAAAAACCCCTCTCCGGCTTCATCTGTCAACAATTCGCGGCCGTTGGCGTAGGCCGCCACGAGGCCAGCCCCAAACTCCATGTTCTCAAAGAGCCCCAGGTTCATCTTCGGGTTCAGATAGACCTGGTTGCGGCGAAAGAGGCTGTCTCCCACCGAGCGGACAAACTGCTCTTCACCCGTATAGAGAAACCCCAGGCCCATCTTCCAGCCCCCCAGCGGAGTGACCCCGGCCGAACGGATCGAATGAAAGCCCGTCAGGGCGCTGCCGTTGAAGCGTTGGTTGTTCTGTTCGAGCGAGACAAGATCCCAGTTAAAGAGCGGTTCGATCGGTTCATCCCGCTCCTGGGACCGCAACGCGCCCGAGCCTGCGAGTGACAGAAAAACTGCCAGGGAAAGAACCTTTGTCGAATATCCAGAGCCGTTCGAACGCATAACGATCACCTTTCAGAAACCGGCTTCCGGCAGATCCGGAAACCCGTAAATCCTCCAAGGAGCTCGCGCTGGTCTTCATCCAGGTTCCTGGACATCGTGCAGGCCCGCGAGAGACGCTCCGGGTCATCCAGCTGGTTGTGCCCGCCAATCACAACATGAAGGCCCTGGGCTGTCAGGGCGATCTCCTGGAGATTGCTCTCCATGTCAAGGAGCCCGGTAGAGGTCGCGTTCTCCGGCCGCTCCCCGATCGCGCTGACCTTATTCTGTCCATACCGTTGCGATTGCTGGAAAACAAATTCACCATCCTCTGAGAACCAGCTCCGAATCTCACGGGTCGCCTCGGCCTCTGTACGCGCACCGGTGAAGGAGCGAAGCCACTGCTCAACCGTCGGCAGGGAGTAGGTGTATCCATCGGCCGCCTGCTCCTCGAACCACTTGACGAACTGGTCGACCAGCTCGATCGGCTGGCCGGAGAGCACCATGGGATTCTCGCGTTTGCCAAGGCGCTCATCAGGACCTCGCAGTCCCTTCTCATTGAGAAATCGGAACCAACAGCTCTCGGAAATCTCGGTCTTGCACATCTCGAGACGAGTCGGGCCGCACACGATGAAGTCCATGCCGACCTCGCGCAGAAATCTCGACCGCAGAATGATCGTGCCGGCGCGTACAGGCGCCGCGGCCGCAGGCTTGACTGGAAGCTTACCTGCCTCGGGCATCGGTTCGTCGATCGGCGGCGAATAGTCGTGCCGACGCTCGGAAATATTCCCGGCAAGATCGGTCAGCTCGAAGAGAATCGGAACCGCGCGCTCCTGCAGCGGGATGCTCCAGGCGTATTCGGGCTCGCCGGTCTCGAGAACCTTCGACACCAGGATATCGATCCACGGATCTGCGCCGCCGCCCTCAGAGCTTCCGAGACGGCCCCTGAGCTGCTTGAGCTTCTCGTTTACCTGGACGAAAACCACCAGCTGATCACCCGATTCACTGGTCCTGACCTTCGCCGTTGGGGCCTCCAGGTCGCAGTACACCTCGAGGGGCTCAGCCATATTGGCCAGCTCGGCCTCGAGATTATTGTAGAAGCAGCGAACCTCCACGCGGGTCGCTACCGCCGGCTGCAGCTCGATGTCTTTCTTGAACCTGCCTCCGGCGCCGGTGGCGGCCGGGTCCACAGCTATCTCCTCCTTGCTCTCTCCGAAGCTGTTCTGCACCAGGAGCATGACCTTGAGGCCTTCAAAGACCATGTCCAGCTCACCCTCCACGGTGAGTGTGGTATCTCGTGTATAGATCACCCTGCGGCCCGTCTCATCCGCATCGGGCTCTTCCTTGCCATCGGCCAGCGACTCGAGGGCCGGGAGGCGAAGCACGATCAGCGGCGCCCGCGCCTGGACGCGGTCGAGGGTACCCGCCTTGCCAAAAGAGACCGCCGGTCTCTCTTTCCATGAGTACTGCACCGAGACAACATTGACGCTCTTGCTGAGAGGAATATCAGCCACGAAAGGATAGGCTCTCGTCGCTCCGGGAGCGAGCTCCGGCTCCTTTCCGGTCACCGACTCCCCGTCCAGAGGCTCCTCGAGAACCGGGTTGTCAATCGCGGGCTCCTCGGGATCCTCTAAAGGCTCCTCACCAACGCGAGCGACCTCCTCTTTTTCCGCTGGAGGAGGTCTGTTCATCGACCACTCGACATCAACCCGTTCGCCATTCACGGAGAACTGCAGATCGGGATAGGTGGATCCCTCCACCTTGAAGCGGCCCTCTACCCTGGCAAGGTTTCCGACAATCTCAACCGTGCGAAACTCTTCAAGCTCTATCTTCAGACGCCTGAAGATGACATCCAGCGTCTCGCTCCGATTGCCCGCCTTGTCAACAGCGTAGACCTGAGCCGTTCGAGACTCCCCGGGGGTGAGGTAGTTGATCTCCCAGTCGCTGATGTCCTCAATCTTCCGCTCCTCCGAGCTGGCTCCGTCCGGGGTGAGCAGGCTGTACCAGGCCTCCTTGATATCAGTACTACCGGCAATATTGAGGCGCATCCTGACCAGCTCCTCAAAGGTCGTAAACTCGAGCGTACCCTCCGAATCCGAATCAACCAGGCCAATGGGATCAGCGGACGCCAGATTGAAAGTTGGAGAGATGAGGTCAATCACGAGCTGGCGTTCAAGCAGCGGCATCCCCTGGAAAACAGCCAGGCCCTTTTCCTTGTCCTCTATAAACGCCGCGAAGCTGTAGCTCCCGCCGGCCAGCCGGCGAAAATGAAAGCTGAGCACGTCATTCTCGGCGTCCAGCTGACCGCGAACCTTGTGGGAATCCGCAGTTTCAGCATCCCCCGCCTGCGTAGCCAGGAAAACCAGGTCATCCAGCATCTCGCCCTCATCCGGGGCCTCGGACCTGGTAAACGCCAGCGTGATATCGATGGCGGGTATCCCGCCGGTCGTCAGCTCACCGTAATCCCTGCCGATATTGAGCGGCAGCTGCTTCTGGAGAACCTCACCCAGCCAGGCGCGGAAGGCATCCGTACGCGTTTTCTTCTCAACCGGATTTTCGGGCTTTCGCTCGGGCTGCCCGGAGACCTCTACGCCGACCGCGGGGGAACCACCGGGCGCGACCGCCAGTCCAGCCGCAGAACCCGCGGAGCCGGTATTCCCGAACCCCTCACTCTCACTGGAAGGGTTTCCCCCACCGGAAGCCCACCAGAGCACGGCAAAAGCGAAGAGGAGGCCGGCGAACATCTTGGAGACCAGCCCTAACGTCCCGCTGCGTTTCCTTCCGGGCCTGGGAATCTTTCGCCCCTCAATCGCCGCCACGAACTCTTCGGCGGACTCGAAACGATCCTCGGCATCTTTCGACAGACCACGCAGGATCGTCTCGGAGATGGTCCGCGGCAGATCCTCTAACGGGGCCGGCTCAATATTCATGATCTGGTAGCCGATATCACCGGTATAAAAGGGCGGTGAACCGGCAGACAGCTCGTAAAGGGTACAGGCCAACGAGTAGATGTCACTGCTGGGAGTCGACAGCTCGCCGCGAAACTGCTCCGGGCTCATATAGGGAATCGTTCCGCTTCTCTTCCCTGTCTGGCGCAGGGTACTGTCGGCGACGACACGGGAGATCCCGAAGTCGGTGATCTTGATCGTATCAGATGGCTGGAGGGCGCCCTCGGCCTGCTTCGCGAGCATCAGGTTCGCGGGCTTCAGGTCGCGGTGAACCACATTGCGGGCATGGGCGTGAGCCAACCCGTCCCCCACCTGGCGCGCGATGACAAGCAGCTCATCTGCATCGAACCTCCGCCCCTCCCGCTTTCGCTGGCGCAGGAGCTGCTTGAGAGTCTGCCCCTCGAGATACTCCATGGCGAAGAAGGGCCAGGTCTCCGGGCCACCCGGCTTCTTTTTTCGGTCGGTGTAGGTGTGTATCCTGACGATGTTGTCATGGGCGAGGTCAAGGAGACGGTTGGCCTCCAGCCTGAGGTCATCCCTGGCATCGTCATCGAAGAGAATCTCCTGCGGAATCCGCTTGAGCGCCACCGGGCGATCAAGCGCCTCGTCCTGGGCCAGGTAGACCTTCCCCATGCCGCCCTGCCCGATCAGACGATGAATGCGGTACTGATCCGCGACCAGGTCATCCTCCTGCCAGCCGGCAACAGCATCCTCCGTCAGGTCCGTGGAATGAGTATCGTAGGTTCCCGCGCCGCGCTGAGTCACCGTATCGGCATTGAGGTCAATATCAGAGTCCGTCAAGCCTCCGCCCTGGACCGGCGGATCTACCTCGACGGTCTCGCTGGCTGGTCCGTTGGAAGACGAAGATGCGTCTCCATCACCATCGATTTCACGGCTTTTGGCCCCTGATGGTTCCTGTGTCACTTCCGAATCGACAGGCTCTTCAGCCTCTTGACCTTCCACGAATGAACCGGGTTTTTCGGACATGCGAAAACAAGCCCCCGACAAAGATAACCACTAAACTCTTCTCTTCCAGGAAACACCCTGCTGCTGAATGGTGCCATGTCGCAATGGACACCCTCAACAGGACTAACGATTGTAGCCCGAACTCATTCAAAAATAAACTTTTCGAGACCTGCTTCTTTCAAGACCCCGTCGACCTAATCTTTTCCCCCACAAAAAGTTATAGGACTATGAAAAGCTGAATAATCGGACATAAACGACTCCTTTTTCCAATCCCTGGATCTTTTTCCGCCCAGGGCTAACTGTCCCGTTACTCCCTCTAATATTACGGGAATATGGTCCGTTGACTTGCCCATGCTGAAACCATAAAATTGTTGTTCACAATGGTTTGGAGTGGGTCACGGAAGCTGACAGGAAAGTGGCCCAGGGTCTTTTCCAGGGAATCCTGGAAACTAATGGGATGAAAATCAACCACCGGCCGAGCAGGCCTGAGGTTGTCTCATCGATGATGATTCGATTCCTGTAACAACTTATTAAATAAAAACTTAGTTTTCAGCCTTTCTGACATTTCGGGTGGTTGAACCGGCTCTAAATACAGCCGCACCTCCAGATCATCAGGAAGTCACAGAGGATAAATAACGATGCTGATCCGTATCCCCCTGGCCAGGCTGTTGATAGCGCTCTTCGCCTGCACCATCTGCCTTTTCTCCATCCAACCGCCAGCCAGTGCCAGCAATAGCGGCCTGATCGTGATCACCGAGATCATGTACCACCCGTCCGGCGGAGGGCAGGAGTTGGAATTCATCGAGCTCCACAACGCCAGCCCGGCGCCGGTCGATGTCTCCGGCTGGTATTTCTCCAAGGGTATCAGCTTCACCTTCCCCCCCCAGTCATTCCTGAGCGGGGGAGAATATGTCGTGATCTGCGCCAACGAACAAAGAATAGCCGCGACCTACGACATCGATAACCTGATCGGAAATTGGGGGCTTGGCTGCGACCTCGAAGGGGACGAGCGAGACGGCTGCGCCCTGGCCAATGACGGCGAAACGATCGAACTCGCCGAAGAAAACGGGGTGGTGGTGGCGACCGTCGGCTTCAACGACCGCGGCAAGTGGCCCTCCGCCGCGGATGGAACCGGGCACACCCTCTCCCTCATAGACATCTACAGCGATCCCGATGACCCCGACAGTTGGAGCATCAGCTCCGCCCCGGGCGGAACACCCGGCGCGGAGAATGACCCTTCAACGGGCTCACTCACGATCGTGATCAACGAGGCTCTCCTCTGGACCGCGGGTACTCGCTGGATCGAGCTCTTCAATCGCAGCGACCAGGCCGTAGATCTCTCGGGCTTCTGGATCACCAACAGCAGGACGATCGGAGCTGAGGATTCTCGCTTCCAGCTTCCAGCAGACACCTCGATCAGCGCCGGGGGGCACCTCGCCCTCTCAGAGGCGGACCTCGGAGGACTCGACCTCGCCCCGGCGACCGACGAAGAGGTGGTGGAGGGTTCCCCGGGACGACGCTTCATCTCCCTGGTCGAGCCCAACGGCAGCAGGGTGATCGATGCCTACATCTTTGAACCTGAAGCCGCCGAAAAAAGTGAAGCTCGAATTCCCGATGGAGATGAGGACATCAGCGACCGGGCGGTCCCCACCCGGGGTGAGGCAAACAGGGTCGAGGTGGAGACTGACATCGTCATCAATGAGATCATGTACCACCCCATCAACGGACCGGCCAGCGGAGATGAGCGGTTCGCGGAATACCTCGAGCTCTACAACCGCAGCGCCGACCGCAGCATTGACATCAGCGGGTGGAAGCTGACCAAGGGAATCAACTACGTCTTTGAACCGGGTACCGTCATGGCCCCGGGAAGCTATCTCGTCGTCGCCCGCGACCCGACCTACATCCGCGAGACCTATGATCTCCCGCCGGAGAAGGTCCTGGGCGGAACCGACGGCTTTGGCGGTCTGCGCAACGATGGAGAGAGGGTCAACCTGCGCGACACGGAGGGTAATATCGCCGATACCGTTCGATACCATGATGGCGGCCAGTGGCCCTATTGGGCAGATGGAGGCGGCTCCTCCATGGAGCTCATCGATCCGTTCCAGGACAACAACACCGGAGCAGCCTGGGATTCAAGCGACGAGTCGGGCAAGTCCCAGGTTCGGGAGTACGGCTACCAGGGCCGCTATAACAGCGGAGAGCCGGAGCTGCACTTCCTCATGAACGCCCGTGGAATCACCATCGTCGACGACATCCGGATGGTCGAACGAATCATCACCTTCCAGCCGGAGGAGACCTTCCTCGCCCTCGGCGCGCAGTGGAAGATCACCCCGGGAACAGAGGAACCTCCCGCCGACTGGTACCAGCCGGACTTCGATGACTCCGCCTGGACCACCGCCACCACCCCGGTGGGCTACGGGGAGGACGAGACCGAAGACGGTGGAACCACGATGGCCGAGATGCGCGGGAATCATATCTCGGTCTATATGAGAACCGAATTCACCATCCCCGACCCAATGAATATCGGGACCCTGAGGCTCTACACGACCTACGATGATGGATTCATCGTCTATCTCAATGGAACCAGGATCCACATCGAGAACATGCGCACCAGCGGCGAAGATATCCAGGACACCTTCGACGCCCGGGCCCGAAGCTCGCGGGAAAGAACGAGCTCGGGGCAGGCTGACATCAACATGCTGGATTTCATGGACCTGCTGATCACCGGCACCAACGTCATCGCCATCCAGGCCCACAACTCGAGCGTCAACTCCAGCGATTTCTACATCGCCCCTGTCCTTGAATCGGGTGAGTACGTTCCCGCCGACTCTGAAAACTACGTTGGCAACGGAGACATCGAAGCGGAGATCAGCTCGAACTCTTCCAGGCCCGGTGAATGGAAGATCCAGGGAACCCACATCAACTCCGGCCGCACGACCGACCCGGCCGAGGTGATCGAGGGTAACGCCTCGCTGAAGATCGTCGCCAGGGGCAAGGGTGACAACAAGGCGAACCGTCTCGAGCACACGCTGGCCAGGAACCTGCGCGCCCGAAACAACTATTTCATCTCCTTCAAGGCCAGGTGGATCGCGGGCTCACAGACGATGCTGACCCGGGGCTACAACCACGACTTCGCCAGGTCCCACGAGCTCGACATCCCCAGCAACCTTGGAACACCCGGGGCCATCAATAGCGTGACCGCCCGCCAGGCGGCCGGAAACGCCGGTCCCAACACAGGCCCGGTCATCGACAAGATGGTCCAGTCTCCCAACCTGCCCGGAAACAATGTCCCGGTGCAGGTCTCCTGTAGAGTGCAGGATTCCGACAACATCACGGACGTCAAGCTCTATTGGAGCCTGAACAGGGCTAACTCCGCCGGCGAGGCAGACAATGAAATCAGCATGCAGGGCCCCGATTCCAGGGGACGTTATCATGCCACCATCCCGGGACAGCCGCTTCGAAGAACAGTGGTATTCTACGTGCTGGCCAGGGACAGCGGGGGGCGGGTTGGCCGCTACCCGATCGACCGTACCCAGCGCACCAACCCATCGATTCTCAGCGCGCTCGACATCGAAAACCTCGATCGCAGCTACTGCGTCTACCGCCACGAAAATGTCCAGAGGGGGGCCAACCCCTCCTACCGTTTCTGGATCGACCAGGATGCCGAACGCTACCTCAACGCCAGGCAATTGCACTCCAACGACCTCGTCGAGGGATCCTTCCTCTTCGGCAACGAGGATCTGTACTATCACTCCCGGGTTCGTTTCTCGGGCAGCCCCTGGGCAAGGCAGCGCTGGTCGGAAAGCTACCGCGTCTCGATGGCGAAGGACCAGACCCTTCACGGGGTGATCAAGAAGTTCGGGCTCGAAGACCACCAGGGCGCTGGCGCTCGTGACGGCCGCGAGCGGATCTCGAACTACCTCATCCGGCACAACCAGGGCAACACCCGGACTCCCTACTCTTACCAGTGGCTGGTGCAATGGAACATCAACCGCGGCTCGAGCGCGGGCATCAACGAAATCCGCGAATTCGTCCAGGTTCCCAACAGGGAGCTGATCCAGCGCTGGTACCCAGATGACGACAACGGCTCCTTCTTCGAAATGGATGACCGCCACGAGTTCAATGACGGCGGCAGCCGCACGACCAGCTACGATGGACGCCTGAGCTACCCCCCCTACGTCAACCCGCCCCAGGGCGACCCGGGGAATCCGCCTGACTACAAGGAGAACTACCGCTATTACTACAACAACCGGATGGACGAAGGAAAAGATGACTTCTCCCACCTGGTGAGGCTCGCCCAGGTGCTCGATCGCCGCATGACCCCCGATGCCCTCTTTGACGAGATCATCTGGGACCACATGAACGTCGATTCCTTCCTGCGCTGCCTGGCCGTTCGAATCAATACCGACGACTGGGACACCTGGGGTACCGACAGGGGCAAGAACTGCTACATCTACCGGCCGCCCGTCGATGGACGCTGGGTGCTTCTGCCCTGGGACATGGAGCTGACCTACGGCAACGGCGGACTCAGCCGCTGGCTCCCATCCAACAACATCAACGCGCCCTTCGTCACCAACCAGGGCAAGTTCCCGGCCCTGCATCGGATGTGGAACCGGCCGAGAATCAAGCGAATGTACTATGGAATCCTCTGGGAGATGATCAACCACCAGTTCAACTCCACCTTCCTTGGAAACTTTGTCTCCCAACTTCAGCGGAGGGGAATCTCCAGCCTGGAGGTGGCCCGGCGAAACGGCTTCATTGACCGGCGCTCCTCGAGCATCCGCTCCAGGATTATAGGCCTCTCCTCGGACCGCATGGCCCTCTCCATCGAAACGAACGATGGCGAGGCCTTCCTCGCCGGCGGCAACCAGGCGACCATCGAGGGACGCGCGCCGATAGATATCACCGACATCCTTGTCCTGGTCAATGGCGAGGTCGCGCCCACCGCCGAGAGGGCCGAGTTCTCCAACTCGAACCCGCTGGGCTGGTCGGTCACCGTCCCCCTCAACGAGGGAGCCAACGAGGTCTCCTTCCTCGGTTTCAACACCGCCGGCGGAATGTTGGACCAGGCCCAGATCATCGTCACCGCCCCGGGTGGAGCCCCGCCTGCGATCACCTCCATCTCCCCCGCCCAGGCAGCGCAAGGCGGAATCATCACCATCGAAGGCTCTAACTTTCACCCCGGCCTCACCGTCAGCTTTGGAGATATCCTCGCGGAGGAGATCGACCTGGCCGGACTTCCCGAAAGCATAGCCGTCACCGTACCCGCGGAGATCCCGCTGGGAACAGTCGGAGTGACGGTCACCTGTCCGGGCGTAGGAAGCTCGGATGCGACAACGGTCGAGATCCTTCCCCCGCCCGTCCAGTTCATCCGCGGCGACGTTGACTCATCAGGCACCTTCGGCATGACCGATCCGATCCAGATCCTGCTCTGGCTCTTCAGGGGCGGTGAGCTGGCCTGCCAGGATACCGCCGACATCGATGACGACGGACAGGTCAACCTGACCGATGCGATCGCCCTGCTGAACTTCCTCTTCCAGGGAGGACCCGCGCCCCAGGCTCCGTATCCGGAGGTCGGCATCGACCCGACCGAGGACGAGCTTGAATGCGAGGCGGCGCCGGCCGAGTAGCGCAACGGGCTGCCCGCGTCAATCGACCGTGACAATCCGGCCTTCCCTGGCGCTCTTGTAGATGCTCGTAATGACCGAGACCGCGGCCCGGCCATCGAGGCCGACGCAATAAGGCTCTGTTCCGGCCTGGATCGCGCTGCAGAAGTCTTCAAACTGCCTTCGGTGCCCCTCCGTATCGATGGCCTTGGCATCGGCCGCTCCGCCGCCGGAGAGTCCCTCGCGGGGACCGTATTTTTCCATGATCTCCGCATCCTCATCACGGGCCTCGGCGAACTCCCACTGGACGATCGTCTCATCCTCCATCACGACGTTTCCGCCTGAGCCGGAGATCTCGATGCGAATCTTCGAGCCGGGCCAGGCCGCGGTCGTACCCTCGATAACTCCAAGCGCCCCGTTCCTGTAGCGAACCGTAGCGGTGGCCACATCCTCGACCTCGATGCGCTCATGGGCGACCGTCGCTACATGCCCGCAGACCGTCTCGACACCGCCCATGATCCACTGGACCAGATCGATTCCATGAATGCCCTGGTTCATCAGCGCGCCGCCGCCATCGAGCTTCCAGGTCCCCCTCCAGCCTCCCTGGTCGTAATAGGCCTGGTCCCTGAACCATTTGATGGCGACGTCCCCTAGACTCAGTTTTCCAAAACGGCCTGAATCGACGGCCTCTTTCAACAGCCGGCTGGTCTCGAAGAAACGCCGCGGAAAGATCGCCCCGAGCGTTACCCCGTTCTCCCGGCAGGCCTCGATGATCTGGTCGATCCTCTCGGTGGTCACCTCGACCGGCTTTTCGACCATGACATGCTTCCCCGCGGCGGCCGCGGCCAGGGATGGTTCGAGGTGAGAGCCGCTCGGGGTGCAGATCGAAACGATATCCACCTCGTCATCTCCCAGCAGCTCCTCGAGGACGGCATAGGACTTCTTGCCGAACTGCTCGGCCCGGCTGGCCGCCAATTCCGGAACCCGGTCAAAGAACCCGGTCACCACGGCGTTGTCGAGGTCCCCGATCGCCTTGGCCTGGAACTCGCTGATCATCCCGCTTCCAACTATACCTACGCCGAGTTGACCGTTCGCCACGTGAACCCTCCGCTCTAATTGTGAAACCTGCTCTTCTTACCTGCCGCCGCCCGGAACATTAGAAGGCTCCAGGGGAGAAACAAGAAGCCTATTGCAGCCGCTGGCGAAAGGCAAAACCTTCTTACCTGCCGACCTTATCAGGGTGCCCCGGAGGCCTCAGCAGGAGGAGCAGGAGTCTCGACGGCATCCGATGACAGGACGCAGGCGCCTCCATCGAGGGAGGGGAAGATGGCGACAACGTAGGTGTTGTATCCATCCCGGACGTTGACCCTCACCTCGCGCGGGGCGCCGGCCGGGGCGCCTTTCTTTCCAGCCTGCAGCGAGATGAGATGCTCGCCTTCGGGAAGCTCGACCCGCAGGGCCTGGAAACTTGCCGGCAGAAGGCTCCAGCAGCGCAGGTCGGCTCCCTCCAGCGCCGACCACAGGAGACCCGCCGCCGAGAGCCCCAGGTCGCGCAGGGCGTCTCCATCGGTGTACTCCCCCCGCCTGTCATTGCCCCTGTTACCTGCCTCGATCGCCAGCTGGGTCGCCGTGATCTTGAAGGCTCGGCGCAGAAAGGCCCGCGCCACGATATGCTCGCGAATGGCCTCGAATTCATCGAGAGCCAACGTCTCGATATCGGTCAGCAGAGAGGTCGAGCCGGCGGGGCTCGCATCGGCGAAGACGTGAATCTCGGTCGGATTGTCGTCGTAAACCGCCACTGCGGGAATCTTGACCCTGGAGATGTTCGGTATGACCGCGCGGTTGCGAGAGCTCGCCCAGATGTAATGCGCGATAGCGAGGGCATCTCGGGTTACCGGTTCCTCGGCCTCCACCCGGAAGGGACCCCGCCCTACCAGGGCGAGAACGTGCACCACGCCGTTGCCTTTCTTTGAATGATGCCCCTCTACAACGCGCTTGATATCGGCCGCGGCCGGGCTGAAGCGCGGCTCGATCGCCTTGACCTTCTGGAACTGGATCTTCGCCAGGTCGAACTTGAGAGCCTCCTCATCGATGATCGCCTTCAGGTAAGAGCCGAAGGCGACCTGGCGATAGGAGCTCTTTGGCAGGCTTCCATCACGCGCCCGGAAAGACTCGATGATCTTGCGCTGACGGCTCGCCACCTGCAGGGCGTAGGCGCCGGCGTCCTCGCTGTTGCCATCGGCCAGGTCCGCGAGCGCCAGCATCGCCCTCACCAGCACCTGCTCGTAGTCGGCGCCCTGGTAGGTCAGCTGGCGGTCATCGAGCATCATCGAGCTCAGCCAGCCGCCGTAATCCGTCCCGGCCAGGTCATCGAGCCTGTCCCTCGCCAGGCGCAGATCCCTCACGGCATCGCCAGCCCGGTCGAGGGCAAGGGAGACCACCCCCCGCTCGAGCAGGTAGAGATGCTCGTTCTTACCATCTTTGCGAACCAGGCCAGTCAACTTCTCATGGCTGGACTGGTAGCGTCCCTCATCGAATTCCCGGCGGACATTCGTCCTCTGCCCCCCCGCGCACGACACAAGGAAGAGGCCGGCCGCAAGCGCTATGCTCGAGTTCAGGTAACGGTCCATCAGCCCTCCAGGCTCTTCCTGAAGACCCTATCCATCAGCGATAGGCCTTGCGAACCTCTTCGGAAACGCGGAAATCTCTGCCCGTCGAAATGTCTACCAGCTCGAGGGTGAGAAGATAATTTCTCTGCGCCCGCTTGGGGCCGAGCTCGGTAGTACCCGTGGTCAGCTTGGGAAAAATCAGCACCTGCGCGGGAACCTTCGCCGCCTCGAGGATGTCGAGGAAGACCCTTCGCTTAGCCGGGATGAAGAGGTCGGAGTTCTTGAGACGCGACTCCCGCAGCCCCGCATCGATATACCGCAGGCTGATGGTCTGGTAGCGCCCGGACTCGTTAATACTCGTGGAGATCTTGTCGAAGATTTGCTCCTGCCAGTCTCCAAGCTCCTCCGCGCTGGCATTCTCCACCCGGAGCACGGCCACGCTGAGCTTGGTCGCCGCCTCGCGGGCGGCTCCATGACTCAGGAGCAGCTTGTTGACCGCGCCGCTGAGAAGCTGGTCAAAGGCGGCCGCGCCGGCCGCCCTGGAACCGACCGAATCGGGTTCCGTATTTTTCATGATTCGTCCCGCCGGCATCGAGCAGGAAGAGAGGAGCGGCAGGACGGTCCCGAGAACACAAACCACGCTGAACAACTTCTTCATCTGATTCCCCTGTAGCAAATCCATTAGTAATAATCCCAAGTCTTCTCTTCGACGCAGTGAACCACAGATACATTCAATTGAAAACGTCGAATCATGCAAGGGTCAGTGGCTGCAACCGCAGCCGTGGCTGCCGCACCCGCCGCCGGCACCTTTCTCCTCCCCGGCCCTC
>CAJWMA010000076.1 GCA_913042995.1 uncultured bacterium
TGGCTAACAAGTGAGTTTATGGTATTGATCATGTTTAAACATATCAACCCACAAAGTATTCTATAATTACATGGAAAGGCTTGCTGTTCGCATCCTCCCAGCTTCACCGAGACGCAACCATGGTTTGACATGGCATGGTCTTGAACTTCCGTAATGCACGCTGTTTTCAAAATCGAAAACCATCACCATGCTGCTGATAAACGCCCCCGCCAACCTGGGCGATAAGCAACCAGGGGCCGCCCTCTTTTTGCCCCCCTTGCGGGAACGCCACCCAAGGCGTAAACTCACTGCCTGTCGCACTTAGACCTGAGTGCCAGAGTGGCGGAATTGGCAGACGCGCCAGATTCAAAATCTGGTGACCTTACGGTCGTGGGGGTTCAAGTCCCCCCTCTGGCACCAATTTTTCCCATTGCCGGAGTTCCCATCCGGGGAAATCTTCCTCAGGAACTTCGCAGTGAGAGCAGGTAGCTCAGCAGATCGCGGAGTTGGTCCACCGACAAGGTCTCAGAAAAATTCGCGGGCATAGGCGACAGCTTCGAAGGCTGTCGCCGGGCGACATCGGCCAGGGCCACAGCGATCTCACGACCCTGATAGTCGACCAGTACAAGCCTCTGACCATCCGCAGGCCGCAGAAGACCTGTGTGGACCTGGCCTTTGCGGGTAACGATCGTTGTCGAGCGAAAGGCTACATCCACGTTCCTGTTGGGATCGAGAATATCCTCAACCAGGCGATCGAGCCCCCGATTGCCAACGCCATCGAGATTGGGCGCGAAATCCCGGCCCTCCTTCCCCACCCTGTGGCAGGGCGAGCAGACCTTCTTGAAAAGCTCCAGACCTGAAACCGGCCGACCTGTTCCGCTGACATAGTCCTGCTTTCTTTTTTCAATAATTTCCTCAAGCCGCTCACTTTCGGGAGGCAAATCGACCAGCAGCTCAGCGACCATCTTCTTCTGTTGATCGCTGGTAACAGCTGAAAGGTTCTGGACTATACCCGGCACCGCCAACAAGCCGACCCCCGCCTGGCCAGCCTCAACCAGGGAGAGCAGGAGCCTGACTCCAGCAGGATCCGTGGACAGTTCTCGCGCCAGGCGCTGCTGCCCCAGAGCGCTGGCAACCTTCATCGCCGGTTCGAGTACGGCTCGCGCCTGAGAAGCCCTACCCTCAACGATGAGCTTCAACGCCTCCTCCTTGCTCGACTCAGAGGCGAAGGACAAAGCCGGAACGAGCGCCAGGGTAGAGAGTCGGGCATCGGGACGAAACCTGGCCAACTCCGCGGCGAGTTCACCCCGCAACCGATAGCCAAGAGCTTTATTCTTCAACAAGGAAACCAGTAGAGGACGAAGCTCGGACAAACTCCAGGTGCCGACCAGTTCCGCTCCTTTGCGCGCAGCGCCAAAAGTCCTGCTGGGGCTGAGGCCAGGGACAGAGAAACCGCCGACGGCAAGCCAGGCAAAGGCGGCAGTAGTGTTGCCATCGACCAGTTCAATATAGACGCCGCGGCCAGCCTCATCAGATGTATCCCATTCGATGTAATGGAGATTGTCGCTCCTCGGCGGCGGAGCCTGGCGAATGACTCCATGACTGAGGGCATCTCGAAGACGAATAAAGTTCTTCCCCCCGAGGGGTTCGTCAGGATCCTGGTCATGGCCCGCGATCCAGAATCCGAACTTCGGCGGCAATACAAAGACTCCGGACCTGTAGGTTCCCACCTTCTGTTCGCCCGCCGGATAGCTGCTCAATACGGGCTCCCAGGACGGGTTCAGATCATCCAGGTCAAAATCTCCCACAGCCAACCATGCGAAAGCTTCCGTTGCGTTCCCATCAACCAGCTCGACAAAGACACTTCGGCCCGCCTCTCCAGTAGTGTCCCACTCGATACGCTGAGCGATGTCATTCCCTGGAGGAGGCGCCTGGCGCAACACCTTGCCGCTGCCTTCATCCCTCAAGCGAATGAAGTTCTTCCCGGCCAGCGGTCTGCCAGGCGGGGCATCATGTCCCGCCGCCCAGAAGCCGAAGCTCTTCGGCAGCTTGAAGCTCGCGGACCGAAAAATTCCCGTACTTTTCTCACCTGCAGGAAAGCTGCTGACCAGGAGGATAGATTTCCTCCCATCGCCTGCGCCCCGGTGAGTTGAAAACCTCCACGGATTTCGCTGCCTGGACTTCCCGGGATGGCGCTCGTAGCTCCAGCCGAGCCGTCCGCCGGCTGCCGAGGCGGCGGACTCCGGAAGAATCCTGAAGTTTTCACGGGCAGAAAACCGCCAAGGGTTTTCCTGCCGGGAAGCGATCGGGTGAGGAATGTAATCCCAGGCAACCAGCCTGGACTGACGAGGCAGGACTGAGATGCTTGTTTCCAGGTAACCCTTCGCAAGCGCAAGCGCCCAGTTGCGAACGGACTGGGGTACGACGGCACCTCGCTCCTGCAGTCCCTGGCGGATAAACTCGAGCAGCTCACCCTGAAGCTTCCGATCGTGTCTGAATTTCTCCCGGGAAAAGGCAACCACCCTGGCCATCGATTCGTCAGCAACATAGCGCGAGGCGAAACGAAGATATTCTCCGATTCGCTCCGTCGGCAATGAAGCCAGCCTGTCGATCCTGCTGAGGATATACTCCCCCGCTCCGCGATTTTTCAGCGCCAGGCTGATGTTGATCAGCAGGTCCGAATCCTGCACGGAAAGCTCTCCCGCCGTCAATTCTCTGAACCATTTATCATTCCTGAGATGGTTTCTCAGAGCTATGCGGATTGAATGGAGGAGATGAACATCCACCTTGGATGTCGATTGGTAAAGTGCGAGAAGAGGCTGAAGAAGTCTCTGCGCCGGACGGCTCGCGGCGGCCTGCACAGCGGCTCGCCTGACCATGGAATCCCTATCTTTAAATCCAGCAAGGATCCAGCCGGCCGGCTTATCCCCCTCAATAAGGGTTTCGGCGAGAAGTCGCTGAGCATGTACCCGCACGATGGCCGCAGGGTGGAGCGTGGCGGCGGCGAGATCCGCGGCCTCCAGCGCCCCAAGTCGCTCCAGGGCCCGATAGGCATAAGCCAGCCACAACCCGTCCTCACCCGGCAACCCGGCCCGCAATTCGCGAATCGTTTCCATAACCGGACGCCGCTCGAGTTCATCCAGCGCCAGGGTCCTGCGTGCCAGTTGCCGGGAGCCAAGCTCCCCCAAGAGCTTCTTGGTCGGCAACTCCCCCAGGTTACCCCCGGCGCCGTACCCCGAAGCGGCCGCGCGAACATCGCGACGGAAATCGGATCCTCTGTAGGAAATCTTCCAGATCCGGCCACGGCGGCGATCACGCCCCGGGTGAGTGAGAGGAACCTCGTAGTGGCCGATGATCTTATTGTAGAAATCCGCCACGTAGAGAGCCCCGTCCGGACCCGCCTGCAGATAGACAGGCCGAAACCAGGGATCGCCGGAAACCAGGAAGTCCGGCTCCTCGCGCGCCCGGAGACTCGAGCCGTTGCGTACCAGGGTGTTGCGATTGATGCGGCAGGTCGTGACGTTGCCTCCGAAAGCGCTGTCGGAGTAGAGCTCACCGAAGGCCGTCGAGGAGCCCAGCACTACCCCGCAAATCGCCGTCGAACCGTGATTGTGATTCATAATCGCGGGCACGAACCCGAGACCATCGTGCGGAGCGCCAAAGGACTCGTGGTAGCCATCCTGGATAAGCAGGGAGAGAGGTTTCGTATGACAATCCGCGCTGAAAAAATCTCCGAAACGATCAAAGGCGAGTCCGAAGGGGTTGACCTGGCCATTGGAAAATCGCTCCACTCGCGAACCGTCGAGGCGCATGCGAAACACATTGCCGGAACGCAGACGAATCCGATGCCCGTCAGTACCTGCAACCTCGGTGATGTTGTTGAAACCGTGACAAGCGTAAAGCCAACCGTCGAGACCCCGGGTGAAGGAATTGCACATGCCGTGGGTGTCGCGCTCGTAACCGAGTGGGCCGTAGAGCTTCTGCCTCAGGTCGGCCCGGCCATCACCGTCGGTATCCCGAAGGTACCAGATGTTGGGAATGCTGAAGCAGATCACTCCATCTCCGTAGGGATAGAGCCCCATCGGTATGTTCAGGCCATCGGCGAAGGTTGTCACCTTGTCCGAGCGGCCATCGGAATCGGTATCCTCGAGAACCCTGATCGTATCGCGCCCCTTCTTTTCCAGCCCAACAGGGTAGGGATACTCCAGAGTGTTGCTGACCCAGAGGCGCCCGCGGGAATCGAAGGCGAGATTCAGCGGCTTGTCGATCTGCGGCTCGCTGGCGAAGAGCTCGATCTTGAAGCCCTCCGGCAAGGTGAAGCTGGAGAGCTCCTCAGCGGGAGTCTTCGGATCCGTCGAACGTACATGATTAGAGAAAAGATGCGTTCCGGGAGTATGCGCCATTTCCCTGCGCATCTTCGGGCGAGCCTGGCGATACTGCGCCGCGGTGACCTCACGAGCCTCGTTCAGCATCAGGTAGGTGCCCATCTTGCTGCCCACCACGATGTCGGGCAAGCCGTTACCGCTGACATCGCCAACTACCAGCTGGGTACCCACGCCGGAACGATCATCTACCAGCCAGGGTTCGAAGCTGACACCCGAAGGCGAACGAATGGTCTTGAACCAGTAGAGAACCGGCAACTGCTGAGAACCTGTATCTCCACCCGCATGGGCCCAGAACCTCTTGCCCGTAACGATATCCAGGACCCCATCCCCATCGATATCCACAAGAGCCACCGCATGCATCTGAGATATGCTGAGACCATAGGGACTGTCAGCCGACTGGCTCGTGATGATTGAATTCCCCCGAAAACTCCGTTCCCCATCAGGTCCGACAAGCTGTTCGAACCAGCTCAGACCGTAACCGTGGGCGTTCTGAACCGAGAGCACGTCATTGTCGCCATCTCCGTCAAAATCGTAGGCGAACATCTGCGCGCCGCCTGACCGCGCGAAACGAACCGGGTGAAACTCGAAAAGGTCGGCGGGCTTTTCACCCTGGCGCCACCAGCCATTGGTCTCAAGCAGATCAAGCCGCCCATCCCCATCGACATCGCCCACCCCGAGACCATGCGTAAATCCCCCGTAACCGCGAGCCGGAGTAACAGGGGTAAACCTCCAAGCGGCCCGCGGTTTCTCCGCAACAGGCTCGGCGTAGCCAAAAGTTCCACCCCGGCAACAGACCAGTTCCGGACGGCCGTCACCTGTCAAATCGACGAAAGCCGGCGATTCGTTTCCTACATCGTCGATCGCGGCATGCCTCTTCCAATGACCATCCTTGCGGCCGCTATTTTCATACCAATGAGCCACCCGTCCCGGCATGGCAACAGCAAGGATATCCACTAATCCGTCACTGTTGAAATCATGGGCAAAAGAAAAAAAGAACTCGGAGTAGCCCCTGATATCCAGCGCGGACGCCGGAGCGTAAGCGTAGCGCTGCCGAAAACCGGGTCCCGCATACCAATAGGGTCCAGAGACGACATCCCGGGATCCATCTCCATCGATATCAGCGAAACAGGCTCCCTCGCTGAAGAACTGATCGGAGAGAACCAGGCGTTTGAAGCTATGGAGGGATGGACCGGCCCTGAGGGATATTTCCTGCAAGAATAGAAAGGCCAGAAGGACAGCAACAAGAGCCTTCTTAAGCGGAAAGCCTTCCGAGAACAGCGACAGCTTCATCTCAAACTCCTTGCATGGAACTTCCCAGGTAAAACCTGAGCACGGAACCTATAGTATGTACGAAAGCACAGCGGTTCCAGAGGCCAGCAGGAGAAGTTAATTGACCGACTGGCTTCCATAGCCGCCGTTGAACTGTTAGTTTCAGGAAGCCACCTTATTGCTTTGCATGAAGACATAGAATGCTTGATGCCCTGATCAACCTGTTACGAAAGCTCGCGAAATTCGCTGGCAACCCCCAAAGCTCAGAACCCGTGGTTATTCGCGAAGAACTCCCGGGCAGTTGGCTGCCCTGGGTCGAATCACTACCTTTTTACTCCACGCTTACAGAAGCAGAGAAGAAACGCCTTCTCTCCTACACCTGCACCCTCGTCGAAAACAAGAGATGGCGAGGCCTTGATGGTTTTGAGGTCACAGATGAGGTCAAGGTAACGATCGCGGCGCAGGCCGCCCTTCCCCTCCTTGGAATCGAGCATCATTTCTACCGGGGGGTTGACGAGATCCTCATTCACCCGAGCACCTACAAGGTCTCCTCTCGAAAACGCGGACCGGGAGGGGTTGTCATCGAGGGTAAAACAGAAGTTCTCGGCACCGCCCACTCCGACATTAATATTGTCACTCTCTCCTGGCAGAGTGCCCGACACGGCGGAGCAAATTGGCAGGATGGCCGAAACGTTGTCATCCACGAGTTCGCCCACAAGCTGGATATGCTGGATGATTTCGTCGATGGAACCCCGCCTCTAAGCTGCAAAAAGCAGCATGCCGCCTGGGTCCGGATCATGACGAAAGAATACGAACAACTGGTCGACATGGACCGAAGAGGAAAGAAGACTGTTCTCAGCAAATACGGAGCCACCAACCCGGCAGAGTTCTTCGCGGTCTCTACCGAAACCTTCTTCGAGAAGCCCCGGCAGATGCGGAAAAAGCACCCCGAGCTCTACGAACAGCTGAAGACCTATTTCAATCAGGACCCCGCGGCGCGTCTTGATCGCTGAGGACTCCCGCCTGTCATCAAAAAAAGGACCGGGCAAACGCCCGGTCCTTTTTAAATTTCGATCAGCCAGTTCTCAGACGACCCGAATGTTCTCAGCTCTGGGCCCTTTTTCTCCATCTGCGAGTTCAAACTCAACGGCCTGGCCTTCCTGGAGCTCATCAAAGTTAGCGTTCTCGAGCGCAGAAGTATGGAAAAACACATCGTTAGCTCCACCTTCTGGTCCAATAAAGCCAAATCCCTTAGCGCTAATTAGTTTTTTTATCGTTCCCTGGGCCATCCGAAGCACTCCTTAAGAAAAAAATCTGCTCTTAAAACCGTAAGATCCCACACAACACCCACCTAAAAGAAAAATGAATACAGGGCGTACCCGGTATTCATTTCCCTTAATCTAGTTATTCAGGTGTCAGACGACCCGAATATTCTCAGCTCTCGGACCCTTGGGGCCATCGCCCAGTTCAAATTCTACAGACTGACCTTCCTGCAGTTCCTCAAAGCTGGCATTTTCAATACCAGAGGAATGGAAAAACACGTCATCAGAACCGTCCGCTGGTCCAATAAATCCAAATCCCTTGGCACTAATCAGTTTCTTAATCGTTCCCTCAGCCATCCGAAATACTCCTTAAGAAATAAAATTTGGTCCTAATGCGTAAGACCACACACGCCACCCATATTTGGGTGGTCAGGTACTATACCTAATTTCCGGGCTTTGGTTTTGTTTATTCGCCTGATTCTTTCACAATTCGAATAATAAAATCCTGCTCTGAAACCCGCGGATCCCGGCGGGAAATCTCTTTAGTAACCATTATCAGCCCCCTGGTCGGTTACAGAAAAGCCTCAGGGGAGTTCTCTGAGCTTCATATTCCGAAACTCAATGGGTGAACCTTCGGACTCTATAGCCATATAACCTGTTCCAGGAGAACAGTTTGTACCTCCTGAAACTTCCTCTCCATTAACCCAGAGTCGAACCTCGGAATTGATGCAGCGAATATAGTAATGATTCCACTGCTTCACTCCACGGGTCAGATTCTTCGTTGGAAAGCTGCGCTTGCCATTAGGGGCCACCGGCGGAAAAGGCTTCATCTTCGATGCCTGGGTGGGAAAAACATCTCCATGAGAGGTAAACCAGTCGGACTTCTTCTTGTGCCGCTTTTCGTAAAATTCAGCGTACCCAAGGTCCAGAATCTGCACTTCGATTCCCTGGGGGAGTTGCCCGGGCTTGAGCCTGTTGAGAGAGGCCTCCGGAATCCAGGCAAAGAAACCCGAGTTTCCGGCCTTGCGCATATGCCGCCACTCAAGCACCACCTCAAAATTGGTTAACTGCTTCTCATAACGCAGGACTCCAACGGGTCTCCCCGTACAGTGAAGAATGCCCTCCTTCCAGGCCCATGTGTCTTTGGCGCAATTGACGTTAATAAAATCCGCCGGTCCCAGAGCCTTCCACCCTTCGCCTGTTCCATCGATGAACGCCCTCGGAGCGGCTTTCGGTTCATCTCCACCAAGACCGACAATCGACACGGTCGCCAGAACACTGCATACGCATAAGAAAATCAGAATTGTGTTACGTCTGTTCATTTGAACATCCTGCACTTCGTTCACGATATTGTGAGAATCACCTCCCGGCTCATCGCCGGGCCAGGAAGACCAGGTCACACTGGTCCTCGTCGATAAGTTCATTATGCCACTCAACCCTTTCGGTCTTCACCTCCGAAAACACCTCCTCTAGAGACGCGACAAAGCTCTCATTTGGAGCGCTCGACCAGACCGCCAGCACCCCATTCTCCTCGAGGTGACCACGAACCTGGAGCAAGCCCGCGACCGTATAGAAATCCAGGTTCTCCGAATCGAGATTCTCATCTGGCGAGTGGTCTATATCGACAAGGATGATGTCATAGAGACTCTCGGCTGGAGCCCCGAGATACCGGAAAAAATCATCCTGTTTGACAGAAAATCGAGGTTCGTTGAGCAATCTCCCAGCCAGGGGAATAAGATCCCTGGACAGCCAGGAGATGACCTCGGGCAGGAACTCGATCACGCCGACTCTTGCCGTCTGGGAACAATCCAACGCGGCCTGGGCGGTATAGCCGAGACCAAGGCCGCCAACAAGAACCGCCAGATCCTGACCTCCATGCCACTCAATACCGAGCCTGGCCAGAGCCTCCTCGCTCGCGGTATTGTAGCTGCTCATGAGGAATTCGTGTTCGAGGGTAACCTCGGTCACCATGGTTCCAGGCCTCGACAGCAGCTCTCTTCGCCGCAGACAGAGCAGACCAATCGGGGTGGCTACAGATTCGAGTATTTCGATAGAGGGAGTGTTCATAGGATGGAACCCGGCTGTAAACGGGCCGCGGGAATCCAGCGATGGAGATGAAAATCGAAACCGTGTGTAAACTGTTCTCCCGCGGAAGCAGCACTCTAAGCGGAAAAAGGCGTCATGAAAGCAACAACCTGCCGAATATTGCCACTTTCAGTTTCCCCGGGAACTCTCGACCGCGAACAGGTAAAGGCGCAGAATGGGAGAAGCCATGCAGACGAAAGATAAAATCCTGAGCGCCCGGGACACGATCAGCGGCCAACTGCGCGAGACCCCGCTGCAGCGGTCCCCGCATCTTGAGCGTCTCTGCGGGAGCGAGGTCTTCCTCAAGCTCGAAAACTACCAGGTGACGGGATCCTTCAAGGCCCGCGGCGGACTGAACAAGCTCTGCTCACTTGACCCTGGAGAGCGGAAACGCGGCATCATCGCGGCATCTTCGGGCAACCATGGAGCGGCCTGCGCCTTCGGAGCAGGCCGTGTCGGTTCCCCTGTAACCGTCTGTGTCCCCACCCGCGCCTCCCCCTCGAAGGTCGAGTTGATCGAGAGCTATGGAGCCGAGGTAAAACACCACGGTGATGATTGTCTCGAAACCGAGGTCTACGCCCGGTCCCTGGCCCAGGAAAACGGCTTGGTCTATGTCTCCCCCTACAACGACCAGCACATCGTTGCCGGGCAAGGGACCGTCGCCGTGGAGCTTCTTGAACAGGCTGAAAACCTGGACGCTGTATTTATCTCGGTTGGCGGCGGCGGGCTCATCGCCGGAATGGGAACCTACCTGAAAGCGACAAGTCCAGCGACCGAGGTCGTGGCCTGCTCCCCCGCCGCATCCCCGGCTATGCATGCCTGCCTCGAGGCGGGCGAGATCATCGACGTACCCTGCGACCAAACCCTCTCGGACGCCACCGCCGGCGGCGTCGAACCAGGCGCCATCACCTTCGATATCTGCAGAAAGGTCATCGACCGATCCATCCTCGTCAGCGAGACTGAAATCAGCTCCGCCATGCGCGACTTCATCTCAAGCCACCGCATGCTGATCGAAGGCTCCGCGGGAGTCGCCCTCGCCGCATTCCTGAAGGCCCGGGACGACTACAAAGGTAAACGAATCGCCATCGTCATCTGCGGCGCCAACATCGGCATCGAAAAGCTCAGGGAACTGCTCGGCTGACGCCTGGGTCCAGACCTCAGTCCTCTGCTCCGACAAAACCTTCACGCTCGAGGTAGAGAAGGATCTTCTGGGCCGCCTCTTCCGGCAGGCAGGCCGTCGTGTCGATGACAACCTCTGCGTTCTCCGGCTCTTCATAGGGATCGGAGATCCCCGTGAACTCCTTGATGATCCCAGCCCGCGCCTTGGCGTAGAGACCCTTGCGGTCGCGCTGCTCACAGACTTCCAGGGGAGTCGCCACGTGAACAAGTATGAATCCTCCACGCTGCTCGATCAGCGAGCGGACCTGCTGCCTGACCTCGTCGTATGGAGCGATTGGCGCGCAGATCGCGATACCGCCATTCTTCGAGATCTCGTTGGCGACAAAGCCGATCCTCTGGATATTGAGATTGCGGTGTTCCTTCGAAAAACCCAGCTCGGAGGAAAGATTCTTGCGAACGATGTCGCCGTCGAGAAGGGTTACCGGGCGGCCGCCGGTTTCGAGCAGCTTCGCCATGAAGGCGTTGGCTATGGTCGACTTTCCGGAACCCGAAAGGCCGGTGAAAAATATCGTGAAACCCTGGCGGTGACGGGGTGGATAGGTCTTCCTCAGCTCCCGGGCCACCTCGGGAAAGGTGAACCAGCCTGGAATCTCCCGGCCCTTGGCCAGGCGATCGCGCAGGTCTGTCCCAGAGATACTGAGAGTCCTGGCTCCCTCGGGAATTTCGTCTTCGGTCATGTAGGCGTCCTTGTCCTCGACATAGGTCAGCATCGAGAACGGCACCATCTTCATGCCCACCTCTTCCTGGTACTCATTCAGGATTTCCTGGGCATCATAAGGTCCGTAGAAGGGCTTGCCCGATTCATCCGCTCCCGGACCGGCATGATCGCGGCCGACAATGAGATGCGTACAGCCGTAGTTTTTCCTGATAATCGCGTGCCAGAGAGCCTCCCTGGGCCCGGCCATCCTCATCGACAGGGGAAGCAGCGAGAGGTAGACCGTATGCTGGGGATAGTGAAGGAGCAGCGCCTGGTAGCACCTCACCCTGGTATAGTGATCAATGTCGCCCGGCTTGGTCATTCCCACCGCCGGATGAAGCAGAAGATTCGCCTCGTGCTCGCGAATCGAACGCATGGTCAGCTCGAAGTGCGCCCGATGCATCGGGTTGCGGGTCTGGAAAGCGATGACATTGCGCCAGCCGAACCTGTCGAATTCCCGCCGAATGCCCTTGGGGCTCAGACGGAGACTTCTTGAATCGTAGTGAAAGGGAAGCTGGACTCCCTGTACCTCGCCGCCGACATACCAGTCGGGCGTGTCGTTCAGAAGATAGGCGACTCCCTTGTGGAAGGTGTCCTCGGTCCCGTAGACTCCCGCCGCCTCGGCCTGCTTGTCGGCCTTCCAGATATCTTCCACGTTCAACACCGCCAGCATGACCCCCTCCGGATCTCGTAAGGCCACCTTGTCTCCGGAAGAGAGCGACCCTGCGAACTCCTCGGAGACCGCGAGCGTGATAGGAATAGGCCAGACTGTCGAGTCGGCAAGACGCATGGTGGTGCAAACGGACTCGTAGTCCGCGCGATTCATAAAACCGCGAAGGGGCGAGAAGGCTCCGTTGAGCAACAACTCGATATCGCACATCTGGCGGGCAGAGAGGTCCCAGGAAGGCCAGTCCTGGGACTGGTTCTTCAGTTCCTCCGCTTGCTCTCCTCCTACAACCAGATCTACAAGCTCACCGCCGTGCGGCGCAATCAAATGACTCATTATTATTAACCGACCTGTGAAAAACACGAATGCTGTGGAATACCGCCCCTGAACAAACGCTCGGAGCGGGCGGGAAACAAGCGAGCGATTGTATCGCACAGTCGGTCGATAAAAAACAAAGCATCGGGGATATTCACTCGTGCTGATAAAAAGGACTTTTCACATCCCATGTTCCTGCATGAAGTTAATGCTGCCCCTACATAAGTGGGCTGCGGGGTGATACGATGCCGTTGTCATGCAACTCGATACGCCCCTGAGCACACGCATTTCATACCGACTCACAGCCCTCTCAGGCATCCTGCTCTCAACCTGCCTCGCCTCCCGATCGCCCGGACAGGAAGCTGAAACCTTCTTTGAAAACCGCATCCGGCCGATCCTCGCTGATAATTGTTTCAAATGCCACGGGGGAAAAGCCAACAAGGGCGGGGTTCGTCTTGACCAGAGAACGGCACTGCTTGCAAAGGGCGAGGATGGGCCGGTCATCATTCCCGGTAAGCCGGGACAGGGGCGCCTGATGGCCGCTGTTCTACACACCGGCGAGATCAAGATGCCGCCCAAGAAGAAGCTTCCTCCAGCGGAAATCAAGGCTCTCAGCGATTGGATCACCGCAGGCGCTCTATGGCCGGAGCAGCCTGACAACCCTGGAGCCGAGGCGCAAAAGAACGACCCCGCATCCCACTGGGCCTTCCGGCAAATCCGGGATCCGGGACCACCCGGCGATACCACCGAGTGGGCGATCAATCCAATCGATCTTTTCGTTCTCAGACGCCTGGAGAGATCCGGAATGACTCCCTCCCAACCGGCCCGGCGGGACAAGCTGCTCAGACGAACCACCTTCGCCCTCCTCGGTCTGCCCCCGACCCCGGAAGAGCTATACTCCTTCGAAAAGGACGACTCGCCAGGAGCGTGGGAAAAGGTCGTCGACCGACTCCTCTCCTCCGCGAGCTACGGTGAACGCTGGGGGCGCCACTGGCTCGATGTGGCCCGCTACTCAGACACAAGGGGCTACGTCTTCACGGCCGAGCGGAAATACCCTTTTTCCTATACCTACCGTGACTACGTCATCAACTCCTTCAACGACGACCTGCCCTTCGACACCTTCATCCGTCACCAGGTCGCGGCTGACAGGCTGGCGCTCGGAGAGGACAAGCGCCCCCTCGCCGCGCTGGGATACCTGACCCTTGGACGACGTTTCCTCAACAACAAGCACGACATCATCGACGACCTGATCGACGTCGTTACCAGGGGGATGATGGGGCTGACCGTTCAATGCGCCCGCTGCCACAACCACAAATACGACCCCATACCGACAGCCGATTACTATTCGCTCTACGGAATTTTCGCCAGCTCCCGGGAGCCAAAGGAGCTTCCCGCGATCGGAGCCATCTACCCCGAGGCTCACTCATCCAAACAACCTCAGCGCGCGATGAGCATGGAGAATCTGCCCAAGCCGGTCAACCCGCGCATCTTCAAGCGTGGAAAGTCATCGAATCCAGGAGACCCCGTACCCCGGCGCTTCCTCGAGATCCTCTCCCCCGCCGAACGAAAGCCCTACTCAACGGGCAGCGGTCGTCTCGAACTGGCTGAATCGATCGCCTCGCCCAGGAATCCCCTCACGGCACGGGTCATCGTCAATCGAGTCTGGAAGCACCACTTCTCCAACGCCATCGTCCGCACTCCCAGCGATTTCGGCATTCGCGGCGACAAGCCGACGCACCCTGAGCTCCTCGACTACCTTGCCGCCGACTTCCGTGACAACGGCTGGGACGTCAAGCGCTTGGTGAAGCTCATGGTCACTTCAGGCGCATACAGGCAATCTTCAGCCGTTTCGGAAAAGCTGCAGGAGCAAGACCCCGCCAATCGCCTGTTCGCTCGCCAAACCCGTTTCCGCTTGGATGCAG
>CAJWMA010000077.1 GCA_913042995.1 uncultured bacterium
TGCACGGGCCTCACCAGGCATGCCGAGGTCGTGCAGGTAACCTTTGACCCGGCTGTCATCGATTTCGCCGGTGTACTTGAGAACTTCTGGAAGCTGCACGACCCAACCACCCTCAATCGCCAGGGAAATGATGTCGGCACCCAGTACCGTTCAGCCATCTTCTACCACTCACAAAAGCAGAAAGAGATCGCCGAGGCGGCGATCAAAAAGAAGGACGATACCGGGGATTTCCGCTCGCCCATCGTCACCGAGGTGAGCGCGCTCGAGAAGTTCTACGAGGCGGAGAAATACCACCAGGACTACTACCGCAACAACAAGGCGGTCCCCTACTGCCAGTTCGTCATCACCCCGAAGCTCGAAAAGATGGGGCTCGAGAAATAGGCCGGGCCTCAATCCCCGGGCACCTGCCTGCCTCGGCGGAGAACCGAGGGATCCTCGACATCGAGGCTCGAGCAATTACCTGGCGCCGTGATGGGATTGCAGCGAGATGGCGTCCCCCCCGGCATCTTGAACCAATAGCTCCGCCCCTTTACAGGCGCCGGAAAATCTCCGGTCAGAAGATGGCTCCCGCTTCGAAGACCGGCCCGCAGCTTCCGCAGGTTGCCTTCGTCTGAGCGTGAGGCTGAGCCGATATTGCTTCCTACAATGATCCCCTTGGCCAGGGCTACAGGTATGTGCCGACTGGAGGGGTCATCGATCTTCGCGACCGCGGCGAAGGGAGCGTCGAAATCGGCCGGGTTGGCGTGAACAAAGAGCACTCGCCCATCGAGCGCTCCAGGCCCCCTCTCTCCTCGCAGGTAGGCATCCCGCTGACGGCCTCGGTCAAGGAGCATGAACATCGCCCGGCCGCGAACCTGGCCAAGTGTCGGCCAGCCACGCTCTACAATAGCCTCGCGTACGGATGCATGGTCGCCCTTGACCAGCGCCGGTGTCACGAGCCGTCCTTCCGGCCAGACCGAGAGAATCTCGGCGTCGAGCGCGTCCATGTCAAAGACACCTCCACCAAGCTCATCCTTCGGCTCGATCCAGACAAACAGCGGATGATGGCCTGGGTTTGAATCGGACCAGCGCTTCAGGATCGCGAGGCAATCGACCAGCAACGCGCAGGTGCTGCGCGAATCGATCACGGGCAGGTGGTAGACCTCGTAGCCCCTCGATGATGGGTGAATATCCAGCTCGACGGCCCGGACTCCGTACTCTCCGAGCTGCACATCCAGGGGAGCCTGTTCATACTTGTGTTCGCTGAAAAGCGAAAAAGCCGGGCGGCGATGGTAGCTGTTGTGGGTTCCCTTGACCTGCAGATGGTTGATTCTCAACTCGTCATCACGTGAGTAGCCGTAATCAACAGGCAAGGCAGGCCGCGCCGCTTCCGACGCGGCAGGAGGTTCGCCTCTTACCGACACCTGGCTGTCCAGTCCGCAGCCGGTCAGCAGGGCGCAAAGGATCAACAGTAGCGGGATCCGTGCATCAGGAGCCACTGGGTTTCTTCTTTGCCCCGGCTTTGCGATAGGTTCCATCGGGAAGCACCTTGGGGAATCTATATTTCGGATTCTTGAGGAGGGCGTAGATCCCCGGGTCGCCTCGCTTGAGCGCCTTGGGAGTGCACAGCCTCCATTCATCGGAGATATCCCTGCAACGCTCGGGAGCCTGCTGGGCGCCGAGCAGGGAGGTCAAAGCCCAGTAGATATACTCCTGGGTCTGACATCCGTAGTCGCAGGATCGATCATCGTAGGTAAACCAGGCTCCGCGAGGATAGCGCCTCGGAACCCGGGTGAAATGCCCTCCTCTCGCCTTGTCGAGGCACTTCGCCAGCTCCGTACCCTTACGGTCACCAAAGACTTCCGGATAGGCGTTGCCATAACCATGCTGGGTGATGAGATGGAGAACCTCCTCGAGACTGGCATCGAAGCGTCCCCTGCCCGGATTCGTCTCTTCCGCATGCTGAAACTGGCCGGCATGAAAGCCCGCGTCCATCCATTCTTCAGGGTCAATACGGTCGAGTCCCCGGTCGGTCGCGGTCATCATCAGGAACGCATCCCTGCCGACAAGAGTCTTCACGACAAGGGGATTGTCCGGCTTACCATCTTCATCATTATCGAGATATTCCGCCAGGATGGCGGCCGCGTGAAGAACCTTCGAATCAGGAGTCCTGGCGGTAGCGAAGACGTGGACACCGAAAACATTGGCGTATTTTCTGAAGCTCTTGCGAAAGGGATCAAGCCGTCCGGCCGGAACGGAGCTGACGGTGAGCTCGACTCCCGTCTTCTTCGCCTCCTGGGCAACGACCAGGGTGGACGAAAGACAGAAAACCGTGAGCGCCAGGGCGCGTGAAAAACAGTACAAAACGGCCTGTCGAAGCATGCGTGAGACCTCCCTGTTCTGGTCGGGGAACCCCGGGGGAAAGCTGACCTTACGGGGTGATTATAGGCGAGCGCCGGCAAACCCTCCATCGCTCAGTTGAGCCCGAACGTTTTATCTTATTACCTTCATCCCCCGGACAATTTCATTTGACCGATCCCTCATCTTCTTTTCACATCAGGCTGTTACCAACGAGGCCTGCAACGAGCAGCTATTCAACAAGCGCGCCCATCATGACAACACCCGCGAACAACCAGCCAACGACCCTCCCTGGCCGGTATTTTACCGACCAGGAGATCTACGGACGCGAGAGCGAAAGGATCTTCTCCAGGGAGTGGATCTACGTTGGAAGAGAATCAGCCATCAGGGAAGCGGGAGAGTACTTCGTCCACATCCAGGACGAAGAGAGAATCATCATTGCCAGGGATCTGGAGGGAGAGGTTCGCGCCTTCTACGATCTCTGCAGGCATCGGGGAACAGGGCTGTGCTCGAGCGACGAGGGGAAATTCGGAAAATACATCACCTGTCCCTACCACGCCTGGTCCTACTCACTTGACGGCGAGCTTGCCAGCGCCCCCAACATGGAAGAAACCGAGGGATTCCAGAAAGCTGACTACCCACTCAAGGCCGCCCACTGCGGAACCGTGATGGGCGCGATCTTCATCAATCTCTCAGATGATCCGGTCGACTTCGATACCCACTTCTCTCCCCTGGAGAAGAGGTTCGCCTCCTGGGGAATCGGCGGCCTGCGGACCGCCCACCAGGTGGAATACGACGTCGCGGCCAACTGGAAGCTGATCGTCCAGAATTATTCCGAGTGTTACCACTGCCCCACAGTCCACCCCGCCCTGAACGAGCTCAGCCACTTCCGGGCGACCGCGAACGACCTCGAGGAAGGGCCGTTTCTCGGCGGCCCCATGGAGATCAGCCGGCCCGGCGGCGGAATGACGACCACCGGCGAGCGCTGCGCACCCCACCTCCCCGGCCTAGAGGGGCCGGATCTGCAGCGAGCCTACTACTACTTCATCTTCCCGAACATGCTGGTCAGCCTCCAGCCGGACTTCGTCCTCGTCCACCGTCTCGTCAGAAACGGTCCGGGCAGAAGCCTCATCGCCTGCGAATGGCTCTATCATCCAGACGCGATCGCCGAACCGGATTTTGACCCTGGACCGGCGGTTCAATTCTGGGATGAGACCAACAGCCAGGACTGGACGATCTGCGAACGTTCGCAGGCGGGCGTCTCCTCGCGAGCCTACACGCCCGGTCCCTATTCCAGCCTGGAAACCATGCTGGCGGTGATCGACAGGCAGTATCTCCAGGCTATGTCCTGAACCCATCTTCCAGGAACGATCCTGGGCATCGGGATCATGGACAAGCGTCCGTCTCACAGCCAAGATTCTGGTCCGTCTCCAGGAAAGAAACATCGCAGGCCAGCGGGGCCGGCGGCTCCTGCCCGCCGTAGAAGTGCCAGTTGAGGGTATAGGTGGCGTCTACAATATTGACTCGGCCATCGGCATTGGAATCAGCGCTCGCAATACACTCCGGCGCCCGGGCGCCTCGGAACAACCAGCTGAGAGTAAAACTTACATCCGAGATATTCAGACGCCCATCGCCGTTCGCATCCGTACGCTGGAAGGGGCCTACCTGGTCACAGGCATCACCGACCCCATCTCCATCACGATCCTCCTGGGAAAGATTCGCGTGGACCGGGCAATTGTCGCAGCCATCCGCGATCCCATCTCCATCCTGGTCGGCGGCGTCATCATGGCCCGCGCAGGCGTCATCCGCATCGATGACGCCATCGTTGTCATCGTCGGGATCACAGGAATCTCCAAGGCCATCGGAGTCGAGGTCGGCCTGTATGGAATTGGAAAGGAGCGGACAATTGTCCTCCCCATCGACAATGCCATCGGCGTCATCGTCCGCATCGCAGGCGTTTCCGAGTGAATCACCATCGGTGTTCTCCTGCGAAGCGTTGGCCGTGAGCGGGCAGTTGTCCTCATCATCCGAACGGCCATCTCCATCATCATCCTCGTCGCAGGCATCTCCAGATTCGTCTCCATCGGTATTCAACTGGCGGGGGTTGGCCAGGAGTCGGCAATTGTCCACGACATCGTCAACTCCATCACCATCATCATCAAGGTCACAGGCGTCGCCGGCGTCATCACCGTCAGAATCAAGCTGGGTCGAATTCGTCAAACGAGGGCAATTATCCCGATCATCTTCTATTCCATCGTTATCGTCATCGCTGTCACAGAGGTCGCCGATACCATCCAGGTCAAGATCACCCTGGCCGCTATTTGAGACCAGTGGACAATTATCCCCGGCGTCGGAAATACCGTCGTTGTCGTCATCATCGTCACAGGCATCTCCCACATCGTCTTCGTCGTTGTCCGACTGCGCGTCATTCTCCACCAGCGGACAATTGTCGAACTGATCAACCACCCCATCTCCATCATCGTCGTTATCGCAGGCATCCCCACTCAAATCTCCGTCCGTATCCACCTGGTTCCGATTTGCCCGCAAGGGACAATTATCCGATATGTCGGCCTGGCCATCTCCATCGTCGTCGGAATCACAGGGATCGCCAGCTCCGTCACCATCGGTGTCCAGCTGGCCTGGATTGGCCAACAGGTTGCAGTTATCTGAGGCATCATCGATGCCATCTCCATCGTCGTCCTCATCGCAGGAATTACCCAGCCCATCGCTGTCGGTATCTTCCTGGGCTGAATTCGAGGTCAGCGGACAATTATCAACCAGGTCCCCAACCCCATCTTCATCATCATCTGGATCACAGGCGTCCCCCTGCCCGTCCCCATCTGTGTCGACCTGCATCGGATTGGATCGCGCCGGGCAGTTGTCCTCTGCATCAGGAATTCCATCGTCATCATCGTCGCTGTCACAGGCATCTCCCAGGTCGTCTTGATCGGTATCAACCTGGTCGGGATTGGCCTGCCAGGGACAGTTGTCGAGCTCGTTCTCTACCCCATCGTCATCAAAGTCCGGGTCAAGGCTCAGGTTCAGCACAAAGGAGCCGGAATCTTTGGGTCCGTAACCATAAACAACGATGAAATATTCAACCCCGGGCTCGGATCGGAAGCTGAGATGACTCTGGTAATCAGGGCACCCGCCGCCGTCATCGTTACCCGCGATGCAGACAAGCTCCTCGCAGGCTCCGGAAAAAACGCTCAGCTTCGTGTCGAAAACCGTCTCCGGCCCGCAGGTATCGACAACCAGCTCGTCTCCGGTGCCGACCAGCATGTACCAGATCCCTGAGGAGATCGCGCTGGCCCCGCAGTCTATCTCGACACGCGGCAGCAGTCCGGTTGTATCGCCAAAGGTGGTGCTGACCGTGTCGATAGAGATCGCATCCTCGCAGGGGCTCAGCGGCGCCGGGTCGCCATCGCAGACGTCTCCCAGGCCATCGTCATCGGTGTCGGCCTGGTCGGGATTGAACACCGGGGGGCAGTTGTCGTCCTCATCGTAGATCCCGTCGCCATCGGTATCATTTCGTGGGAAGGCCTCCTCGACATTGAGAACGAAGGGACCAGAGTCGTCCGGACCGGCTCCGTGTACCAGCACCCGGTACTCGACTCCCCTATCCGACCGGAAGGCCGTATAGGATTGCCCATCGGGACAGCCGGCCCCGTCATCATTACTTGAGAGACAGACAAGCTCATCACAGCCCCCCTCAAAAACACTGAGCCTGGTATCAAAAGAGGTCCCCCTGCTGCAGGTATTCACAACCATCCAGTTCCCTGTTCCAACGAGCCTGAACCAGGAACCTGGAGAACGCCCTCCCGAGCCGCAATCGACATGAAACAGCGCGCCGCCGGTCGAATCGGCAATCACGCTGTCGGTGGGAAAAAGATCCAGGGCCTCTTCGCAGGCGGCGGCCGCCTCCGGAGAAAGCTGGCAGGCATCGCCTATACCATCTTTATTTTCATCGACCTGCTCAGGATTGGCCACAGAGGGACAGTTGTCCTGCTCATCGGAGATGCCATCTCCATCGCGGTCCGGTGGAGGGGGAGGCTCAAGCTGAGCAAATTCCCAATAGCCGCTGAGATTGCCGTAATTGCCCGTACCAACCAGGTTGGTCTCCACCAGGAATACATTGAAATCCCTGCCGACAAATTGCACGGTTCCACTCACGCCATCGAATGGAGTTCCAGTCGCGTGAATCCTGATCACGCCTCCCTCTTCAAGCTCACTGGGTATCCCGTCCGAATAGACCCAGATGGCCGTCCCCCCCGCCGCGGCGATCTCTATAATCCCCCAGCTGCTGGCTCCGCCGGGAGCCGCGATGGGTGAATCGATCCTCAATCTGATCGCCGGCCGTGAGTAGTGAAAGCCGCTCACGCTGAAGAGAACGCCATCCAGGCTGGAGTTGACCTCGATTTCAGGATCGAGACGAAGGGGTTCCTCGTCTTCTGAAACGCTGTAAACCGAAACCATTCCAGGTTCGACATCATCCACGGAATCAAAGGCAAACATCTGCGGATCGGTAAGAACGCGGCCGGGGATGAAAGCCTCGAAGCTCCCCAGGTTGCGAGTCGTTCCATCGCTGAGAAAAGAGGGCGCCTCGACCGGAAAATCATAGGAACGGTCGAGCCTGTTGTAAAACGGAGCTCCCCAACGCGAAGCGTTGGTGGCCGTCCAGATTCCATGAACATAACGTCCCGAGGCGCTCCAACTCGAGCCGGGCGGAAGCCTCGAAAGGGTACCCCAGAAGCTCGCCTCGATGTCTCGCGCCGAGAGATCGGGATCATTCTCCTGGAAGTAGGTGGTCGAGACGGGTCTGCCTTCGATAACGACCCTCCCCCCCGCCTCATTCCAGCTGAAGCCCTCGATGGAGGCGCACATCGTTACCAGGGAGACAGGCCAACCGGGAACGACAAATTCCATCCTGACCAGGCTGTCCGTGGTAACTCCATAGGGCGCGAGTTCCTCGTCTCCCCCGCGGCCTTCGAGGCCGACCCTGATAGAGTGGCTGCCCTGGGGGCCGGGGGCGAGCGAGACCCGCAGGATATTCCCTTCCGGATCGGTAAAGCTCGAATAGTCCTCCCCATCGATGGTAACTCCGATGAGCAAAGGCTCACCGGACTCCGGAGCCAGCCCCGGGGCGAATTGCCAATACCCCGCCAGGTTGCCGTGATTTCTGGCCTCGACAGCGGAGGTTTCAATCAGGAAAGAGCTCCTGCCGCGGTCGAGATCGATCACCAGGGCCCTGATACCATCATAGGCCGTATCGGTATTGCCAAGTTCCACGTAACGGCCTATCTCCAATTGCCTCGGCAGGTTCGCGGACTGGACCCAGCTGGAGAGGGGGCTGGACGCGGTGAGACGGGTTACCGGCCAGCGCCCGACCGGACCCGCCGGCTGGGGCGTCTCATCACAGATGTCTCCAAGTCCATCGGCATCCGTGTCAGCCTGATCCGGGTTGGGAACCTCCAGGCAATTGTCGAGAAAATCGCTGACCCCATCCCCATCGAAATCGGGAACCTCATCGGGATCCATGCAGGGGACGTAGATCTCGCAGCCAAGTCCATCCGGGGTGGGATCCTCAGCGCATTCAGCGAAGGGTTCCGGAGGCTGGCGGCCTCCAAGAAAAAGATAGCTGAGGAGGTAGACGCCATCGGCGATATCGTTTCTTCCATCGTCGTTGTAGTCGGCCGAGTCACGGCACAGGGGACCATTCGCACCATAGAAAAGATGGTTGAAGACAGAGATACCGTCGCCGATATCACTGCGTCCGTCAGAATTGAAATCGCCGCGCCGGAACTCCGTGGCCTGCAGACAGTTACCAAAAAAAACTGTCAGGCAGAGAACCACGGCCGGCAGGGCTTTATCCAGGCTGGTCCAGGACCGCATCTCAATCACCCAAGTACTTTGAACAACAACAGTTCGATTCCCGCCAAGCGGAAATCATCGCCTAATTACCCACATTTCAAAGATATAGGTCAAACTGCCCCGCTCCAATTGAATTGGGTAAGTTTTCACCACTAGCGGAATTCGCAGCTCTACCTATCGAACAGATCGCTTACTTAACAGCAACATCCATCAGGCAAGCCCGGGCTTACCGTTCAGACGTCGAAGCAATCCCAGCTGCCCGAGATGGTACGATTCGTGAAAACACATGAAGCGAACAAGCCCCGCCACGGTATCCGCCCCATCAGGCATCGGCTTTTCCAGGGGACTATCCAGGTCTTCCTGCCCCATCGATTCGATTCGACCCACCAGCAGGCGTCCCAGCAGAGTGAATTTATCCATGAGCTCGCTGGCAGAAATTTCCGGAGAACCCTGCCCTCGGCTTCCAATACTGAAATGGTTCTCCCAGGATTCCTCTGGAAGGTCCTCCCCCAACCTCCGCAGGAAAGTCAACCTGGCCCAGGCCAGGTGCCCCAGGAGCCAGAGAGCGTTGCTCAGTCCTTCCGCTGGAGGACGGAGCCAGTCTTCCTCGCTGAACCCCCTGACCAGCAGCTTGAGATAAAGCCTGTTGTGCTTCAAACGGCCCGGGATATCGGCGAGCGAGGCCGCCTGGGAACGGCTCCTCCTGATTTCAGAACTCATAGGATTCTACCGCTCCTTCGATTTATCTGGATTCAAGGTCAGTCCTTCCAGTGTTTCTCCAGGACCTCCCTGATAGCCGCAGAGGTGTCTTCCTCCTTCAGCTCGCCGCGAACTCTCTTCAGCTCATCCTTGAGCTTCGTCCTGATCAGAGCGTAGGCGGGGTCGGCATAGACATTGTTCATCTCGCGCGGATCCTTCTCCATATCGTAGAGCTCCCACGCGGGAAGGGTGGCGTTCTCCTTGCCGCTGATGGGAAGACCGTAATAGAAGATGAGCTTATGCTTCTTCGTCCGGATGCCGAAATGCGCCGGATTCCAGTGATGCGCCATGTGCATCCAATAGCGGTAATAGGTCGCGGTGCGCCAATCCCCGGGGACGCTGCCGCGCAGCATCTCACTGAAGCTCCGGCCCTGCATATAGTCCGGCGTCTTCACCCCAGCCAGGGCGAGGATCGTCGGCGCGAAGTCCGTGTTGTTCACCAGCTCATTGTTGCGGCTGCCGGCCTTGATCATCGATGGATAGCGCACCAGGAGCGGCATTCGCATCGACTCCTCGTACATCCAGCGCTTGTCGATATAGTCGTGCTCGCCAAGCATGAAGCCCTGGTCGCCAGTGTAGATGATCACCGTCTTGTCCATCAGCCCCTCGGCTTCGAGGTACCTGAACAGCCTCCCGACATTGTCATCCACTCCCTTGACACAGCGCAGGTAGCGCTTGAGGTAGCGCTGGTAGGAGAGCTTCGTGTATTCCCGGTCGCCAAGCGACTGGTCGACCTTCATGTGCTTTCCCATATTGCGCTGGATGTGCCGCTTGGAAACGCTGGTGCCAATTTCACGTAAGAGGCTGTCGTTCAGCCCCCGTGTCGCTACCGACCCATGATTTCCAAGTTTGTAGAGACTCTCGGGCTCAGGGATCTCGACATCATCGAGATACGTATCGTAACGCCGGGCGTTGTCGAACATATCGTGCGGCGCCTTGAAATGATGCATGAGAAAGAAGGGCTTGCTCTTGTCCCTTACCCGAAGCCAGGCGAGTGAGCTGTCGGTGATGGCATCGGATGAATGCTGGCCCTTGTGGGAAACTGTATTCTTCGGCCACTTCGCCTTGCCCTGGACCCTGAAGACAGGGTCATGATATTTACCCTGCCCCGGCAGAACCTTGTAATAGTCAAAGGCCGCCGGTTCCTCCTTGAGATGCCATTTTCCGATCATGGCGGTCAGGTAGCCCGCCTTGCGCATCAGGGTGGGCAGGTATTGCCTCGCGGGGGGAATCCTCCCCCGGAGCGTCAGCACCCCGTTGGTCTGGCTGTACTGTCCGGTGATGATCGAGGCCCGGCTCGGTGTACAGATGGAGTTATTGCAGAAGCAGTTTTCAAAAAGCATCCCCTCCTTCGCCAGCCGGTCGATCACCGGGGTCGGGTTGAGCTTCGCCAGCCTGGATCCGTAGACCCCGAAGGCCTGCGAGGTGTGATCGTCGCTCATGATGAAAAGAATGTTGGGACGCTTCGGCGCTCCAGACACCGCAAAATTCGAGCTCGTAAAAACAAGCGCCAGTAAAAAATACAGGGGGGGGGATCTGGTCATGGTTTTCATTTCATTCACCTGCCAAAGCGGCGTCCTTCTCATTCCGCCGGTTTTTTCTGTTTCCTGTCCTTCTTATTGTTCTTCCGATTCTTCTTATTTCCGCCACCGCCTTTGAATTTCCCCCCGTTGGTTTCCTTGAACCATCGATCCCACGAAGCGGCCATCTCCCGCGCGCGACTGGCAAACTTACCCGACAGGTCCACCAGTTCGGTACGATCCTTGTCCATATTGTAAAGTTCCCAGGGTCCCTTGCCCGTCCAGGAAAGCTTCCACTTGCCGCTTCGAACCGCCCGGTTGCTGCTGAAGTGAAAGAAGACCGGGTCGGTCGGCTCTCGAGTCCCCCCCCTGAAAACAGGCGCCAGCGAGCTCCCCCTCATCGGCAGGACCTTCTGTCCGCGGCTGTTGGCTTTCGGATATTTCGCTCCCGCGACCTCCAGGCAGGTAGCCATAAGGTCGGTGATATGCCCCATCGCATGGGTGACGTTTCCCCCCTTGCTGATCACCCGGGGCCAGTGAACGATCAATGGGGTCGAGATCCCACCCTCGTGCTGGTTCTGCTTGTAGAGGCGAAACGGTGTATTGCTGAGATTGGCCCAGGGCTTGTGGTAGGTAATGTAGGACTCGGGGCTGTGCCCGGGAACATCACGTTTCGTTTTCGTACGCTGGAATGGACACCCCCCGTTGTCACTGAGGAACATGAAGAGGGTGTTCTCCGAGGCGCCAAGCGTGTCGATCTTCTTCATCAGCCTGCCGATGTTCTGGTCCACCCGGTCGATCATGGCGGCATAGACCTCCATCGTATAGGCCTCCCATTTGCGGTCCTTCTCGCTGAGAGAATCCCAGGAAGGAACGTCCTTCGGGCGCGGGGTCAACGGCCAGTCTCCGCCGAGAAGTCCAAGCTCCTTCACTCGCTTGTACCTCCTGCGGCGCAGGACGTCCCAGCCTTCGGAAAACCTGCCGCGATACTTCTCGATGTCCTCCTTGTGAGCCATCAGGGGATAGTGCGGCGCGTTATAGGCGATATAGAGAAAGAACGGCTTCTTGCTGCCCTTCGTCTCCTCCAGGAATCGAATCGCGTAGTCGGTATTCGCATCGGTCGTATAGAAGCCTTCCTTCGGTACCTTGAAGGTCTCCCTGTCCAGGCGGAAGGTATTGTCGCCGTGAAAGAAATTGGTCGCCCCGCTCAGGTGGCCGAAATAGCGGCTGAAGCCCAGGTCTACAGGATGGCTCTGGAGATGCCACTTTCCAGTCATCAGCGTTGTATAGCCGGCGCCGCCAAGCACCTCAGCGATGGTCGCGCTGCCGGCGAGATTCATACCCGCCTCGGTAAAATAGCGCCCGGTCAACAGCATGCTGCGTGACTGGGAACACTTGGCGCCATTGTAGAACTGGCTGAAGCGCAAGCCCGAAGATGCGAGCCTGTCAAGATTCGGGGTGTCGACCTCCCCTCCATAGCACCCGAGATCTGAAAAGCCCATATCATCGACCATGATCAGAACGATGTTGGGCCGCTCGTCCGCGGCGTTCACTACGCAGCCGCAGAGCAGAACGACAAGGCCCGCAACGGCCAACCGCCGGGAGCGGGGCCGGATATCGTGGTTTTTCTTCATGTGACTCTTTCCTGTCTGCTGTCCTGGTTCAGGATGGGCGCCGCCCGTCGCGCCTTCAACTCTTCCCTGTGAAACGCTCACCTGGGTTTCGGCTTCGCCAGAGGTTTCGGAAACGGATCGCCGGTCGACTTCCCAACCTCCCTGAGCTTAGCAAGAAGATCTCCACGCACCTTCTCGAGAGAAGGCTCCGCGGCAAGATTTTTCAATTCGTAGGGATCTTTCTCGATATCAACCAGCAACCGCACCTTCAGGCGCGAATCAACCGCCAGCTTATACCTCGGTGTGACCAGCGTTCGCCAGGCCGAAGAGACGACCCGCCCGCCGGCGTTGCGAGTATCCGCGGCAGGCCGAACAGTACGCAGATGCATCTTCCCCTCGAGGTAGACCCACGGCACATCCAGCTTCTCGCCGGCGACCGCGGACGACAGGTCGCGCCCCGTCATACTTGAGGGAACAGGAATGCCTGCCATAGAGAGCAGGGTCGGAGCGAAATCGATCTGTGAGGCGAGGGTCTGACTCACCAGCCCTTTCCTCACCCCCGGGCCATGAAGAATAAGAGGGATCCCTGTGGATTCCTCCTCCGGATGGCCCTTGTGCTGCAGTCCGTGAGAGCCGTGGGAGTCCCCGTGGTCGGAGGTAAAGAAGATAATCGTCTTCTCCAGGATCCCCTCCTCTTTCATCGACTTCACCAATCGGCCGACCTCGTGGTCGAGCATCTCGATCAGGCCGTAGTAGCCGCAGAGTCCCTTCGCGTATCGCTGCCGTATTTTCTCGCTGACGTTGGGCCTCCACTTGAGATCATCCGGCTTGTAATGGTCGAAAGGCTTCGGCGGAACGTAGGGAGAATGGGGCGTTCCATAAGAGAGAAAGAGCAGAAAGGGCTTCTCCTTGTTTCTCTTTATGTAGCGAATCGCGAGGTCTGTCTGGTAGATCGACTCGAACTCATCAGGTTTGATGAGCTTTCCATCATCGGTAAAATAGCGCGCGCCCTCGAGCTTCTTCGACTGGTAATACCAATGTCCCCGGTTAAACCCCTCGAAGAATTTATAGCCCTGGCGCCGTCCGGGCTTCACAAAGCCCGGCTTGGACTGCCCATCGAGATGCCACTTTCCGATGTAGCCGGTCGAATAGCCCGCCCGCGAAAAACAATGGGCCAGGCTGTCCTTTGTCTCGGGCAGATAGATCCCGTTGTTGATCACTCCATTCTGATGCGGATAGCGGCCGGTCTGGAAGGCCGCCTTGGCTGGCGAACACACGGGGTTGGTGGCATAGCAGCGACGGAAATTGGCGCCTGCTCCCGCCAGGCGATCAAGATTCGGAGTCCTGGCGTTCGGGTCGCCATTGCAACCCAGGGCCTGGGCACGCCACTGGTCAGTAAAAATAATCAGCACGTTCGGCTTGCCATCGGCCGCGGGAAGGGCAGTCCACCAGGCAACAGCAAGAAGGGACATGACGAAAAACACGGCCGAGGCAACGACCGGGACAACCCTGTAAACCCGCATCTGAATCTCCTTAGGTATCTTTATTTCAGGCATCAATATATTGCATCCCGAGACCTCATCTACACACCGAATCTCGAAATTAGGCGCCCGTAGCCGGAAAGAGGAGCCGCGGC
>CAJWMA010000078.1 GCA_913042995.1 uncultured bacterium
AGGACCTTATATATTCAGCAGGCTCATCCGTCCACTGGAGGGCGATCTCCATCCGCGGCTCATCCACGCTCTCCTGGTAGAACATGAAATCGTGCGTCGGCTTGAAGCCTCTCTCCTTAACCAGCTTCTCGAGATAGGCCTTGATCCCGTCATCGAACTGGAAGGTGTCGGTGGCGCCCTTGGCGCGATCGCGATAGACGATCTTGAGCCCCCTGTGCAGATAGGCGCGCGCCTCGAGGGTTTCCCTGATCCTCTTGCTGTCAAACTTGGTAGCGCGAAAGATATCCGGGTCGGGCTTGAAATGGATCGTCGTCCCACGCCCCTTGACCTTCCTGACGAGCTTCATGTCAGCCTTGGGTTTGCCGCGAACATAGCGCTGCTCATACTCCTTCCCGGCGCGCTTGACACGGGCGGTCATCTCCTTGCTGAGAGCGTTAACAACCGATGATCCCACACCGTGCAGGCCACCTGAGTGGATGTAATTTCCGGAGTCGAACTTGCCGCCGGCATGAAGAGTCGTGAGGATCGTCTCAAGCGCGGGGCGCTTGGTCTCGGGGTGCTTGTCGACAGGAATGCCGCGGCCATTGTCGCTGACCTCGATACCCGAGGAGTCCTTATCCAGCGTGACCTCGACCGTAGTCGCGTGTCCGTTGATCACCTCATCGATCGCGTTATCGACAATCTCCCACACCAGGTGATGGAGACCGTTCTTGTCGACGCCGCCGATATACATGGCCGGACGCATGCGTACTGGCTCGAGACCCTTGAGTACGCTGATGTCCTTGGCGCTGTAGGTGCCCTTCTTGTGGGACTTCTTCGCGGTCTTCTTCTTCGCCGCAGGCTTCTTCGCGGCTTTCTTTTTCGCCCTGGCAGGAGCTTTCTTTCCGCGGGCTTTCTTCCTGGTCTTGGTTGCCATTTTCTTCAGCTGGTCTTACGGAAGCCTACCGCCTGGCGGTTCGGCCCGCGTCCGCTTCTCCCTATTTCTTTCGCGTCTTGCGCTTGGTTTTCTTCGACGCCCTGGCGCCCTTCTTCGCCCGGGACTTTGCCGGGACCTTCTTTCTCCTCTTGGTTCCGGCTGCCTGGTCTTCATCGAAGATGGGGATCTCGTGGTCTCCAATAGCAAAGCCCGAGAGGCCGCCGCGCTTGATTACCTCGATCCCCTTGCCGCCTCGGCCGGAGACCCGGTACTTCCTGGTCGAGATGTCAATCTTCGCTCCCTTGGTCGTAAAGACCCGGAGCCGGTCACGCGGCCCGAGGCTCGCGGCGCTCGCGATCACTCGATCATTCGCCCCCAGCTTGAGTCCGAGCACCCCCCTGCCTGGCCCTGTCAGGAACTTTACATCCTTCGACTTGAAGAGTGTCACCCGCCCCTCCCGGCTAGCCAGCATCACGACCTCTTTTTTTCCCTGCACGACATGGGCCCCCACGACTTCCTCCCCCTCCTTGACACGCATGAACTTTCTGCCTGTGCGGGTGGATGGTTCCGTGAAACCCCCAAGCGAGCAGCGAAGCGCGTAGCCGGCTGAACTGACAGCGAGAAGGTGGTTCAAGGGAGGCTTGCCTGATGAGTCATCGACAGAGCCTACATCTGTCAGGAATCGCGGATCGAGAGAGATCGCTCCAATCACCTTTTCTCCATCACGAAACTTGAAGATCCCCTGCACCGGGTCGCCATAGCCGGTCGATGCCGGCAGGTCATTAATTCGAATCGTGTAGGCGGAGCCAAGGTTGCTGAAAAATACGACCAGGTCCCTGGTGTTTCCTCCAACTACGGACAGCAGCTCATCGCCCTGGCGAAGCCTCACCTTATCCAGGTCGGTGATTCGACCCATCCGCTTTACCCAGCCATCCCGGGAGAGCAAAACGATGGTGTCCTCGTTTACGATGAAGGCCTCCTCGCTGTACTCCGTCTCGCGGGCGCCGCGTCCGCCTATTTTTGAGCGCCTGGCATCAGCGAAGGCTTCCCGCGCGGCGGCGATTTCCTTCCGCACGATGGTCCACAGCCGGTTGTCACTCTTGAGAATCTTCTCAATCTCTCGAGCTTTCTTCTTCTTGTCCAGCAGCTCATCCAGGATCGCCTTGATCTCGAGCTTGGCGAGCTTGTAGAGCCGCAGATCGAGGATCGCGTTGACCTGGATATCATCCAGCTTGAAACGTTTCTTCAGCTTCTTCCCGGCGTCCTCCCGCCCATTAGACTTCCGGATGATCTTGATGGCGGTATCGAGAGCGTTAAAAATCTTGCGGAAGCCCTCCAGGATATGAATGCGCTCCTTGAGCAGCCGCAGCTCGTGCTCGAGTCGACGCACCACAACCTTGTAGCGGAACCGGATGAAGTGAAGCAGGATCTGCCGCAGATCAAGCTGGGCTGGCTTGCAGCGGTCCGGGTCGTCATCCGATGAGGGGATCAGGCAGGTCAGGTTGACGTTGAAGTTGTTCTGCAGGTTCGTATTCTTGAACAGGTAGGCCATCACCACGTCGGGGTCGGCTCCCTGCTTCAGCTCGAGGACGATACGGATATCGGTGGTCGACTCATCCCGGATATCATTGATCTGGGGGATCTTCCTCGACCCGACCAGGTCGCCAATCGTCCGCACCAGGACATCTTTCTGCACCATGTAAGGTATCGAGGTGATGACGATCTTGGGCTTGCGTGACCCTCCCTCGAGCTTGTACTCACCCCGGACCTTTACCGCGCCGCTGCCCTCTCGATAGATCTTCCCGAGTTCTCGGCGCGTATTGAGAATCTGGCCCCCGGTGGGGAAATCAGGGCCCTTGATAAACTTCATCAGGTCCGGAACCTTCAGGCGCCTCTTGCGCACCAGGGCCTCGCACGCCTCGGCTACCTCGCCAAGATTATGCGGCGGGATGTTGGTAGCCATTCCAACCGCGATCCCCGTCGCCCCGTTCACCAGCAGGTTGGGGATCCTCGAAGGCAACACGATCGGCTCGCGTGTCTTGCCATCGTAATTGGGCCTGAAATCAACCGTCTCCTTGGAGAGCTCATCAAGCATCTCGACGGTGACCTTCTGGAGCCTGGCCTCCGTGTAACGGTAGGCAGCCGCTGAATCTCCATCGATCGAGCCGAAGTTGCCGTGCCCATCAACGAGGGGATAGCGCAGGCTGAAGTCCTGGGCCATGCGCACCAGGGCCTCGTATACAGAGCTGTCGCCATGCGGATGGAACTTGCCCAGCACATCGCCGACGATCCTGGCGCACTTCAGCGGCTTGGTCGATGGACCCAGCCGAAGCTCGTTGCGCATGGTGTAGAGGATCCTTCGCTGGACCGGCTTGAGTCCATCACGAACATCCGGCAGAGCTCTCGAGGTAATCACGCTCATGGCGTAATTGAGATACCGGCGACGCGTGGTTACGTGAAGCGGCACATCCTCAATAGAGATCTGCGGGTCGGCCTTTGAACGAGCCGAGGCTCTCTTCTTCTTCTTCTTCGCCATTTCCGACAAGCACGAGCTTCATGCAATTACCCGGCCCGCTCAAATCATCCGAAAAGCCGCCGCGCGAAAATCACCCGGCAATATCCGATACGGGCCCACAGTCACGATCTTCCCGTCCATGAAGGCTCCTCTGGAACCGGGCAGATGTGAATCAATTGCTGATTTATATAGTACCCACCCACCCAAAAGCAACTTCAGGCGGGGAAATTGGGACGTACAGCGGAGTGACCCGGCTGAAACCTGCGTTATTCCGTGTTCTTTAGCTGAACCGCAGCGGCTGAAAATCCCGCCTCAAAAGAAAACGCCCCGGCGATCCACGCGGGTCGCCGGGGCGTTCTTCAGACGTGATCAAAGGCGATCAGTTGACGGCGCAGAAAGCACTGCTCTCTTCGCAGCCAAGTTCGTCGTCCGTGGGGTCGGCACCACAGCCCAGGAAGGGGGCGGGGAGCCTCGCGCCACGCTGGAAGACCCAGCGAAGGACGGGGACCGCGTCGGAGATGTTGTTACGTCCATCATCATTGGCGTCCAGGGCATCCGGGCAGTTGTAGCGGGAGCCGAGGTTTCCAACAGCGATCTGGATGATCAGGACAGCATCATTGACGTTGATACGGCCATTGCCATCAGCGTCACCACGGAAGAAGTCCTCAACCGGAGGAGGAGGAGCTTCGGCGGTGATCGTCAGGATCTCATTCGAGGCGCCAGCGGCGGCCGCGGGGATCTGGTTGGCATCGTCATCAAGGTCGGAGACATAACCGACATAGAAGCCGGGGCCGCCGACACCGGGGGCGATATCAAAAGCGAGGAAGTCTCCGCCTTCGAATCCGGCGAGAGCCGCACCGCGAACAACACCCTGGATCTCGCCAGGAGCGGCAGCAGCGGCACCAACGGTGAGGCCGTTGCCGGTGGTGTGCGAGTTACCACGGTTGTCCGTGATGAGAAGCTCGACAACACGGTTGGCATCAGCTCCAAGGTCGCCGGAGAAGGACACCGTGTCCGCACCGACTGAGACACCAAGCTGGAAGGCCATGGCAGGCAAAGCGTTGGTCATGTTGATCGTAGTCTGACCATCGGCATTGGCTCCAAAGCTGAATCCGTAGTCGCCGGCGGGAACGATTTCGCAATTGGCCGCATCGGCGCAATCGGCATCGTCACAATCCACAGCTCCGTCACCGTCATCGTCGACGCCATTGGCGCAGTCTTCGACGGCGGGGGCGCCGGGAGGATTGATCTGCCCGTGGGTCAGGGTCGTGGGGAGCTTCGCTTCGCCAGCGACCGTGATGTTCAGCGCGACGGTCGGACCGTTGTTGCTGAGCTCATCATCGGCAAGCCTGGAAAAGGTGCTGTCGGCAGGCATGGCGTCGACGTTATAGGTCAACTTCGCGAGCGAGTTGGGCTGTCCGGAGGTAAGAGTCGCCGGAGCGATAAAGGAGAGAACCACCGCGGAGATAAATCCGGAAGGTGAGTTCTGGGCGGGACCGACCGCGGTCGACACATTGAAAAACGGGTTGACCAGCGCGGCCTGGGCGTCGGTACCACAAAGGTAATCGAGTCCGGCACCGTCACAGGCGGTGTCAGCGATGGAGAACGAGTCACCATCGTGCGCGAGGCCATAGGACCAGCCCTGAACACCATCTGAAGCGGTGGTCGTCTGGACGGTCACATCGATCGTGGCCTGACCCTCTGCGAGGGTAATAAGGGAATTGCCAGTCGCATCGAAGATGACTTCCATGGTGTCCGCAATACAGTTCGCTTCACCATCACAAAAATTCTGGACTTCCTGGGCAGGAAGAACTGCGCAGCAAAGCAGAAATACAGATACCCATCCAAATAAGCGTTTCATCAACATTTCTCCTGTAAACGTTTCCTCGTCCGGTACATCTCAAAGTACCGCACTGATACAACTCAAAATCATTTCCTACGTTATAATCCGTTTTCACCAGCCAGGCTGCCGGACAATTCCGTCCGCGCCATCGGCGCGAAACCAATTCCTCTCCGACAAGGCCAGTCGACTCCAGCTGATTCGCTGAAGTTTCAGTAGCGCTATTTGCCTTGGCCAGAGCCCTCCTTTCTTAAAATTTGGACTCACAAGCGAAACGAAAGATTTCCCTTCAGCAGAGTCCGTCCCCAACAGCCCGTGTGTTATTTCTATTTTTTCTCCGCAGCCGGATTGCCCCAGCCGCTACTCATTAAGCTCCCACGCCACGCCCCATATCAGCTTCAGACCCGATCAAGTTGCCGTTCTCGCAGTATCAACAAGTCTTGATCAAAACCTATTAGAACCGTGTCAGGGCACCATCAAAAGAAAAGAATCGGAACAAGCCGACACCAGATTCACTCAGTTCCACACCACAATCCACACCGCATAAAATAAGCAACGAACCCAATGTTACCGGTGCCCATATTGAGGGTCAACGGGAAAAGCAAACTGGGGATGATTTTGCCCCTGGCCTCCTGAAACCGGAACTCAGCCCGGCTCAGCGCTCCATCCTAACAAAGGCCTGACCTTTCCCTTACAGGAGATAAGAAGCCCCTCAGGCCCATATGAGTAGAGCCCTGGCCGGCCAGGCAATGTCCTTTGGGAAGACATCCGGAAGCTATCGGCGGTTGAGGAGATGCCCGGAGAAAGAAGCCGCTTATTCCTCGGCACTCTCGGTGGCCTCGGCACCCTCGGCACCCTCGGCACCCTCTTCGAGTTCGACGCCTTCACCCTCAGCGCCCTCCTCCTCTTCCTTCTTCTTCTTGACGCGCTTCTTGATCTTCATCACCTTGACCTTAGGGAGGCCGTAGGGACACTCATCTTCTTCGTCCCAGGTACCGAGCTTGCGCATCTCGAGAATCCGCTCATAACGCGTCAGCACGTTTCGCGAACGGCCAAGGCCGCTCTTGCTGACAAGACTTCTATGGATACTCATGAGTGACTCTCCGAGCTGGTAATCAAAAGCAATGAAGCGAGGAGTTTATCACCGCTGCGGGTTGTGCTCAAGAAGGAGTTTTAGAAGAATTTCGGCGAAAGAACCGCTGCCGCTAATTGCGCTCGACAACACAATCCCCCGGGGACACCCCCAATTCCCCGGCAATAACTGCACATTTCGCCCTCAGAAGGAAGAAAACAGCTTTCTTCTCCTTTGAGGAGTCGCCCGAAGTCTCTTCCAGGGTCTCAAAAGCGGCCTGCCCCTTCGCAATAACCAGGTCGGCAACCTCGTACTCTTCGATGAATTTATCAGAACTCGAACCAAGCAGGAGCCCCCTGCAATCAACGCCTGGATCGGTCAGCGTGGCCGCCTTATCAAGTCCGATATCGAGGGCATCGGCCGCCAGCGCGCCGCCAAGGCTGGGCGCCGAGCGAAGAACTGAAGTGACGGACCCCGCTGACTTGCCAAGAGTCTCTATCAGGAGCCTGTCAAAGAGAAGCTCCCCCGCGGTCTCGTGGACAAAGAGAATCCGTGAAGCGGCTGCGGCGGCCTGGCGCAAGCTCTCAGACTGATCGATCGCCAGTTCAAGCTCTGGCGCCTCCTCCAGGAGAGTCTTCAAAGAAAACCCGGGCTGGAGCCTCTCACGAAACTCGCAATCGATCAGATTGGCGGCAACCGACAACTTGAGCGCGACAAGAAACGGATCTCCCGAATCCTCGACAACCGCTCGAATAGAGTCCTCAGCGCCCTTGATCTTTTCAACCCACCTCTTCTGATCAGCCTCGTAAGGGCTTGCGACCCCGAGCGCCCTGCCGGCCCGGTGAAAGATCTGGTGAACCACCTCCGCAGGTGAAGCAAGGTCATCCACCTCGCACAGATCCTGCATCGAATCCGACAAGATCTTGCGATGCAGCCACTCATCCTCAGTAACGAGATTCGCCGCATGAAGAACACGCTGCAGACAGCAGGGAATGCACTCGGGCCGATGTTTCATGCTGGAAATTATACCCGAGAGACGCTCACTACATGCAACAACGCAAGACGCTTAATTGACTTCCCTGCCGACCGCCGAATTGCGCGAGACAGGGGCTCAAGGTTTGCGCGGGTAGCTCTCGGCAAAGTAATCGGCCTTGCCGCGAAAGACCCAGGGAGCGGAACGGGTAGCCTCTTTCAGCGCCGCGGATGCGGCCTGGGCAAAATTCCATGAGGCAAATGGCCCGATATCGACCGCGTAGAGTTCTTCTCCATGCCGTTCCTTCACCCTGCTCTTGAGCTGCTTGCAGGCGATGGAGCCATCGGTACAGCCGCTGCGTTCCTCGACATGCTGCTGCAGGCGTTTGAGATGATCCAGAAGCTTGGCGCACTCTTCCTTGCCCATGAGATCCCGAACCCGAAGCCAGCGGGTTGCCGGCGTCGTGACAAAAGCGGCGGCGGCAGCCGGAGCTGCGGAACCGGCGGCGCCCTGGACATTCCGAACAGGCGGCCGCGGGACTCCCGCCGGTGGAGCGGTGCCCCTGCGGCTCCAAAGAGGCCTTGCTGGAACTGGAATGCCGCCCGGACCCAGCTTCCTGGCCGGAAGGTTCGCAGAAAGCCGAGTCTTCCCCCCAACAGTGGGAGACCTCGCGCCGCTCCCATCGGAGCCGTCGACCGCCAAGGCCGAAAGACCCTGGCGTTCATCGAGAATCCTCTCCGCCAGGTTCCCTTCCGTGCGATCAATGCTCAGGTAAAGTCCGAGAAGGCCTGCGAAAATAGCCGCCGTCAGACCAACCAATACCAGGGTAGATGCCTTCACCTGGACTGACTGGCCGAAAACGCCCATGGAATCGTCCCTGGACAACCAACCCAGGATCCTTGACCCGCTCTGCGTCTCCCCCGCAGCGGAATCACCGCTGAGAGCCTGGGTGATGATCTCATCCGCAAGCTGACCATCTGCCGCTGAGCCGGATGGGTCACCCTCCTCCGCCTCCTCCGTGCCGCAATTGAACGATCGGTCTCCCGACATGCGTGAGATGACAGGATCGACTTTCCCGGTGCCAGGGTCTTCGCTTCCTCCATCGAATCCGGATTCTTCAGCCGCACTCTCCTCGCCGGGTTCGGGGCCGCCATCGGTAAACCCGTCGGCCTCTCCGCCAGCAGAGAACTGATCGTCGGCCCCAGGCCCGGAATCGCGAGCCTCGATCGCGTTCGCCACACCGGCATCTATCTCGTGAGATTCCGGCCCTGCAGGCTCCTCGCACGGGACTGAATGCGAAGGAGTTCCGGAGCCAGCCACATCCGGCGCGCTCGACCGGATGCCGCCATGACGATTCAGCGCTTCAGAATTGTCACCCTGTGACTGGCGGAGCAAGGGACTCGCCTGGAGCTCGGCAGGGCTGCGGCCCTGGGCTCCAGCTCCGGTCTTTTCAGGATGTCGGGCAGCTCCAGCAGTCTCCCCACTGTAGGTTCGCCCGCGCTGCTGGCCAGCCGTCCTGGCTTCAAAAATCTTCCCCAGTACATCTTTACAGTCAGCGGTATTCTTCCGGCGTGCCATGAAAGCTCTCCTCTTAATGGCGACGGGTTTCTCTTCAGAAGTAAAATACCCCGATGTTCCGATATGTCAACTGGCTGGACTGGATTCCGGATGAGGCTGTTTTGGGGTGGACCTCGATCTACTTGAGTCCTAGAATTCCCACATTGTCCATTTAACTCAAATGGCACTGAATTACGTGGTTTTCACCTGCCCCTCCAACCTGTCAATGACCTGGGAGAGAGGCGAGTGATAAGGAGATTGAATCCGGCGGATTTCCGCCCGGATAATTGCCTGGCTCTCCGGCCAGCGCAGGAGGCCCGTGGGAAGAAGCCAAGATGAACAAATTTCCCTGTAGCAAGCGAGAGAACAACGCGCTGCGGTTTCCAGGATCACTCCTGGCGCTGCCCATCATCTTTTGCCTGGGCCTGTCCTCACCGAGCCCTGCCGGGCAGGATCCGCAGAATAAGAAGCCTGCCGCGGCCGCCCCGAAAGCTCCGGCCGCGGTTCCCGGAAAAACACACTCATCGGTAGCTATCCTGTCAATTGCTGGAAGCTCAAGGCTGGACCTCGGAGAAGAAACACTCAGCTTCTCCTCCAGGACGACACCAGCGATTCTCAAGGCGGGCCCCAACAGCCATCGACTCGAGGATCTCCTCTTCCTCGATTTCCAGCCCGCCGGGAAAAAAAAGAAACCCGCGGCCCTGAAGGAGATGGCGGAAGTTGTCCTCTCCAATGGAGACCACTTCTGGGCCACGCCGCTTGGGATAGAGCCCATCAAGGAAGATGACTTCCTCATCGCCGCCTGCGCTGGTATCTCGCAGCAGGTGAGCCAGAAGAAAGGCCAACTCCGCCTCGACCTGCTGGGAGTGCGCCTTCTGCTCTACCGCAACGCTTTCACAAGCGAACGCCAGTGGTCAAGGTTCCGAAACGGCCTGCTCAAAACTCCCACAAAAAACGATGTGGCTCACCTGAGCGCCGGAACCCGACTGACAGGATTCCTCGAGGAGCTCAAGCGGGGCTCGATCCTCTTCAGCGCGGATGGGGTCGGAGAGGTCAAGCTCGCCGCCGGCAAAGTTCGAGCGCTCGAATTTGCAGCGATAGATGAAGAGACCCCCGGCAGCAAGAAGAAGGGAACAACGGGGGCGCGAGTGGCTGTCTTCCTCAGAGATGGAGGCGCGCTGCGAGGCGAGCTCAAAAGTATAGGCGAGAAAAGCCTCGCCCTGAACCACAAGCTCCTGGGCGCCGTCTCCATTCCTCTCAGCCAACTGGCCCAGGTGAGCTTTCTCGGAGGCCGCTGCCAGTACCTCTCCGACATGAAGCCCGCGAAGACCAGGGAGCACCTTGGCAGTCTCTTTCTCGCCCGGCTCCCCTTCCGGCAGGACAGCAACGTCCTGGGCAACCCCCTGAAGATGGGGGGAAAGACCTACCCGAAAGGGCTTGGAGTGCACGCCTACTCACGGCTCGACTACGACATAGCCAAAGGCTTCAAGAAATTCCAGGCCACCATAGGCCTCGATGATTCGGCCCGCCCCGTCTCGCAACCCGCGGCGGAGAAGAGCACAGGGGCCGTCGTCTTTCGGGTCCTCCTCGATGGAAAGCTGCTTAAAGAAAAACCCATGAGATTCTCCGACTCCCCTCTCGACCTGGACCTGGATATAGCTGGCGGCAGCCTGCTCTCCCTGGAGGTCGATTTTGGAGGAAAAGATTCAAGCGCCGCTCTCGACCGTGCCAATTGGTGCGGAGCCAGGGTGATCAAGTAATTACGCCTCGCCGCAAGGGCGAAACAGAACTCGAACCAAGTAACTGGACCAGACAGATGAATCGACCCCAGCCCAGCCGGAGACATGCATCCATGACTCTCCGGGCTCCCCTCTTCGCAGTCGCCTTCCTGGCCGCCGCGTGCTGCTGCCAAAGCGCATGGTGTAATCCGGAACTCGAGGCAGCCATCGAAAAAGCCGAAGATTCCCTTTGCGAAGGACGTTTCAATACAGCGCTGGAACAGTACAGGAACCTTCTCAAGACGCTCTCTTCGTTAAAAACACCTGCGCAGGACAAGCTCGCCCTGATGCCTGAGATTGACCTGGCGCTGCGCAGGACAGCAGCCCTGAGTCGCCAGCTTGGCCGCTCCGCGGATGTAGCCCCCCTCTTCTCCACCCTGGCACGTCAACTCGCGGAGCTATCCCCTACCATCAGCGCCCTTGCCTCCTACCAGGCTGGCTGGGCGGCGCTGGATGCCAGCGGCTCGACAGCAGATGCGGACAACCATTGGAAATCACTCGGACTGTTGAAGAACTGGCTAATCATGGGCCCCTTCGATAACGAACGAGGGACCGGCTTCCTCAGCACCTACGCCCCGGAGAAAGGAATTGACCTCGACGAAGCGGCCGAAGGCAAGACCCGCGAGGTGCGTTGGCGAACCCTCCCCAGGCAGACACTGGCCGGCTATGTCAATTTCGATGAAATGTTGCGGCCCAGAGATGAGGCTCTCGCCTACGCCGTCACCTTCATCGAGGCCGCGGCGCAAAGCAACCTGGCCCTTCGGCTTGGCAGCGATGAGAGCTACCGGGTCTGGCTCAACGGAAAACTCCTCGCCTCCGAAGACATCCAGCGGAAATTCGTCTTCGACCAGAACGCGATTGGCCTTCCACTTCAAAAAGGCTGGAACTGTCTCCTCATCAAGATCGGAGAATCCGAGGGCCGCTGGGGCTTTACCGCGAGAATCACCGGCCAGGAGGGAAGCCCCGCGAAGGGCTGGAGGGAAGGCCTGCCGCCGGGCAAAACGCTCGGCTCGTACAAAGAGCTCTCCGCCAGCCAGGAGCTCGAAGAAAATACCGTCCCCGCTTCCACGGGAACCCTCGCAACCCTGCGTGACCGGGTGAAAAAGGAAGCTCCCCGGGCGAGAGACCACTACCTCCTTGGGATCCTTTTGCGAATGCAGGGAGCACACGATTCAGACGAGCACCCTGATTCGGATGCCCTGCGCCTGGCAATCCGGGCTGAGAAGAAAAAGGGGCTCTACCATTACGATCTTGCCGGAAGCCTCCAGACCGAAAGCTCCATCGCGGCCCAGCGGGACGACAACAACTGGCGAAAGGCCATGCTGGCCTCAGAGAAGGCTGGCTGCGCGATAGCCTCTATTCGGCTTGCCGAGTATTACCTGGAGACCTTCTCCAACATGCACAGCGCACGGATCCACATCGACAAAGCCCTCGGAATCAACCCGGACCTCATCTCGGGAATCCTGGTCCAGTCCCGGATTGAAGACCGCTCAGGCTTCCCGGATGCCGGACGAAAGGCCGTGGCGGCCGCCCGAAAGATCGACAAGTCCGCGCCCGCGACCTTGCTCGCCCGCGCCGCCCAGTTGGGCGGCTCAGGTCAACTGGAGGAAAAGATCTCCATCCTCAGAGGGCTTCTCGATCGAAAACATCTAGACACATCGGTTCGCAACAGGCTCGCCTCCGCCTATCTCCAGCGAGGAAACCACCAGGCGGCGATCGAGTTGCTCGAGAAGGGCGCCTTGCTGAATCCTTACAGCACCCAGCCACTCCTGCGGCTTGCCCGCATCGAAAGCGGCAGAGACAACCACTCGCAGGCCGCCTCCCGCTACCTGGGAGCCCTCGAGATCCAGCCTGAAGAACACACCCTGCTCACAAAACTGGGCCGGGCCTATTGGGAGACAGGCCGGACCGAGAGAGCCTTTGAGGCCTGGGACAGAGCGCTCGAGCTCCAACCGAACCTCCCTGATCTGCGAAAAAGAATCGAGTTCCTCCGAACAGAGGAGAACCCATTCGAGGACGAATTTCGCCGTGATGGAGCGGCACTGGCCGCCAGCGTCCACAAGGAAAAATACGAGTCAAAAAGCGGCGAGGCCGCGCGAATCCTCCTGGAGCTTACAGCTGTCAAGGTCAACAAGGATGGGACGGCCAGGGAATTCTCCCAGGCTCTCATCCAGGTTCTGAATGACCGCGGAATTGAGATGTTTGACCGGTTCTCCACGACCTTTGCCCAGGGCGAGCAGGTTCTCGATTTCAAGCTTGCCCGGGTCCATCATCCTGATGGAACCGAAGAAGATGCCAAGCTGCCTCGCTTCAGTCGCCGGGCCTCCGCCACCCAGGTCTGGCGCCGCGGCTCGGTCGACCTCCCGCCCCTTTCGGCCGGCGACATCATCGAGATCCAATACATCAAGGAAGACATCCAGCAGAGCTTCTTCGGCGACTATTTTGGCCGCCGCGAAATCTTCCGGAACTCCCTCGCGACCTCGGAAAAGACCTTCAAGCTCCGGGTCCCGGCCGACCGCCAATTCTTCTTTCACCAGAAGAACATGGACACTTCGCCGAAGATTGAGCCCAGCGAGGACGGGGAGCTGAAGACCTACACCTGGACAGCTAAAAACATACCGAAGACGGACAGCGAACCAGGGATGCCCTGGCCGAAAGAGATCATGCCGCTCCTGGAAATCTCCACCTTTGAGAGCTGGGAGTCCTTCAACAAATGGTACCGCAACCTGATTCGCAAACAGTTCGAGAGCAGCCCCGAACTCGACAAGAAGGTCGCCGAGCTTGTCTCCGGAAAAGACACCGAGCTCGAGAAGATTCGGGCTCTCTATAATTTCGTGGTCACCGACATCCGCTACAACGCCTGGGAATTCGGAGTCCATGGCTTCAAGCCCTACAACGCGTCCAAGGTCTTCGCTCGCCGCTTCGGCGACTGCAAGGACAAGGCCACCCTGCTCTGTGTCATGCTCGACAAGGTCGACATCAAGGCCCACCCGGTGCTGATCTTCGCCAACCGTTCCCGAGGCGAAGAGGATCTCTCCCT
>CAJWMA010000079.1 GCA_913042995.1 uncultured bacterium
TTGTTGGCGGCGGAAGCGCCAGGGTCGATCGATGATGAGCCGTTGGCATCGAGGTCTGCTGGCTGTCGCGGTCTTTCTCTTCACGCTGGGGACCGGATTCCTGTCGGCGGAGGAAGATGCTGCGGGGTTCAAGCTGCATCCCGGGACAGTGGTTCGTTTCAGTTCGGTTGAGCAGGGGCGTAAAATTCTCGGCAGCCGGGATGAATTTCTCGCGGCCCTCAGTCCGTTTGATCGCTCGGCGCGGTTGAAGACGGCCGCCGCCGTTAACGAGGAGCGCTTCATCAAGTTCATCACGGGCGAGGTCTTGCCCTGGAGCGAGGAGGAGACCGCGACAATCACGCGTAGCCTCCAGGCGGTAAGCGAAAAGCTGGCGGGGTTCAAGCTGGGCTTTCCCCCGGAGATCTACCTGGTTAAGACGACCGGGAAGGAGGAGGGCGGAGCGGCCTATTGCCGCGCCGCCGCCGTCGTTCTTCCCAAAAGGATCGCATCGCGCAAGGAGAAGGGCCTGACGCGTCTTTTGCTTCATGAGCTCTTTCATATCCTGAGCAGGAACCAGCCGGAGCTGCGTGACAAGCTCTATCGAATCGTCGGTTTTTTACCTTGCGGAGATGTCAGGCTCCCCGGAGAGCTCGAGTCCCGGCGGCTGACCAACCCGGACGCGGTAGGTTCGCGCTACCGTATCGAGGTCAGCATTGAAGGAAAGCCGCTTTCGCTCGTGCCTGTGCTCTATTCATCTTCGGAGAAATACGATGAGAAAAAAGGGGGAGAATTCTTCCGCTATCTCGTTTTCCGGTTGATGGAGGTCCGGAAGGAGTCCGGGAAGTGGGTGCCGACGCTGGTTGAGGGGAAGCCTCGTCTCTTCGATCCCGCGGGCGTAGAAGACTTTCACAGCAAGATCGGTAAGAATACGGGATACATCATTCACCCCGAGGAGGTGCTGGCTGATAATTTTGTCCTGCTGGCCATGGGAAAAAAGAAGGTTTCCACTCCCCGGATTCTTGAAGAAATGGCCAGGCTGCTGAAGAGCCCCTGAGACCAGGGCGCTTTCGGGAACTGGCGGCTAAACCAGGAGACGATCAAATGAGTTCATCTGAAGAGACCGGCATGGAAACGCCGGCTGTTGCGGGAAAAGGGCTACCGAGTCGCAGGTCTATGCTGAGGAACGGCGCCTTTGCCGGTGTCGCCGCTGTCGGGGGACTTCTCTCCGGTCGTCGAGCGGATGGGGCCGAAGATGGTGGCTTCTACCGTGCGAACAAGGGCAGGATCAACCAGTCGGTGGTTTCCTGGTGCTTCAATCCCATGAAGGTCGAGGCTCTTGCCCAGGCCTCGGTGAAGATGGGGATCAAGTCGGTTGAGCTCGTTCCTCCGAAGCACTGGCCGATGTTGAAGAAGCTCGGGCTGACCTGCGCGATCACGCCAACTCACGGGTTTCGTACGGGCTTCGCCCACAAGGAGGAGCAGGCGGCCTGCATCGAAAGTCTCCGCAAGCGGATCGATGAGACAGCTGAGGCTGGCTTCACCAGCGTGATCACCTTCTCCGGTTTCCGCAAGGGGCTCAGCGATGAGGATGCCATCGACAACATGGTCTCCGGCTTCAAGAAGATCGTCGGACACGCCGAGAAAAAGAAGGTGGATATTTGCCTCGAGATGCTCAATTCCCGTGTCGACGTGAAGATGAAGGGACATCCGGGCTATATGTGCGACAAGATCGAGTACGCTCTCGATGTGTGCAAGCGGGTAGGCTCTCCCCGGATGAAGATGCTCTTCGATATCTACCATGTCCAGATTATGGAGGGCGATGTCATCGTTCGCTTGCGCGAGTGCAAGGACTACATCGGGCACTATCATACAGCCGGCGTTCCCGGCCGCGCCGAGCTGGATAACCGGCAGGAGCTCAACTATCCGGGCATCATGAAGGCGATTGCCGAGACGGGCTATACCGGCTATGTCGGGCAGGAGTTCATTCCTACCCGCGATCCACTAAAGTCTCTCAATGAGGCCGTCAGGCTCTGTGACGTCTGAGAGGGCCTTGCCGGTTCTTCGGCTTTCAGACCAGGCGCTTGAGAATCCGCGCGAGGTTTTCTTCGTCTCCATCGAGGAGGGTGCGGAAATCCACCAGCACACGGTCCCCGTGGACCCGGGTGAACACCGGCGGGTTGGCTGACCTGAGAGCCTCGGAGAGCTTTCGGGGATTCAGCTCAGAGTGTTCGAGGGCCAGGGCCCAGCTGGGTATGGCCTGGTCGGGGAGTGAGCCGCTGCCGGTCTGTGCCGAGCTCTCAACCACCTCGATAGCCAGGCGGCCGGTGTCGTTACCCAGCCCGGCGGCGAAGGCATCCGCCCTGGCTTTCAGCTCCTGTGCCGGGAGGGATAGCATTCGGAGAATAGGGATGTTCTCCTGCACCTTCTCGGGGTTGCGGTAGAGCCCAAGCGTAGCCTCCAGCAGGGTGAGGCTCACCTTGTCGACTCTCAGAGCGCGGAAGAGAGGATGGGCTCGGACTTTCTCGACCGCTGTTTTCTTTCCTACGATGATGCCTGCCTGCGGGCCGCCGAGCAATTTGTCACCGCTGAAGCAGACGACCTCTGGGCCGGCCAGGACCTTGTCGCGAACCAGGGGCTCGTGCTCGAAGCCGAACTTCATCATGTCCAGGAAGCAGCCCGAACCGAGATCGCTCGCAACCGGCAGTCCCTTGCTGGCGCCAAGCTCGACGAGGTCTTCCAGCGGCGTGTGATGGGCAAAGCCGCGGATCGCGTAATTGGAGGTGTGAACCTCGAGCAGCATTCCCGTATCCGGAGTGATCGCGGCTTCGAAATCTTTTGCGTAGGTCCGGTTTGTCGTTCCAACCTCGACCAGGCGGGCGCCGCTCTCCTTCATGATGTCGGGTACGCGGAAGGAACCGCCGATTTCAACGAGCTGGCCGCGCGAAACGATGACCTCCTTGCCCCGGGCAAAGGTGCCGAGTATGAGCAATGTGGCGGCGGCGTTGTTGTTGACGACAGTGGCCGATTCCGCTCCGGTCAGTTCGCAGAGAACCTCCCTCAGCGCTCCCTCGCGCTGGTTTCGTTCTCCGCTGCGCCCATCGACCTCCACGATGGAATAGCCCGTGTGGTTGGCTCTGAAAGCATCGACCGCCGCGCTCGGGAGAACGGACCGTCCGAGGCCTGTATGCAGGAGGACGCCGGTGCCGTTGATGACCTTACGGTACGAGGAGCGCAGGCGCGAGGCGAGAAGCCTTCGCAGGCGGCCCACGATGCCTTCCCGGGAGGCCAGCCGCTCGGCCCTGGCCGGGTCAAGGCTCTCAGCGAGGAGGGCGGCGCGGATTTCTTCCAGGGTGGAGCGCAGCACCCGGGTCAGTTCGGAGCGGGAATACCGCTTCGCGAGATCCTTGATCTCACGCCACTGAAGGGCTTTTTCGACCTGTGGAAGTGTCTTGAGCAGATTTTTAGTCATGTCACTGAAGTATATCTGTGAATCGCCTAAAAGACGAAATGACTTGTTTTCCGGAAATACACTTATCTTTTGGTGTTGACAACTTTTTCGGAACATAGAATACTGCCCTTCAGTGGAGATTAGAGGGTTTCCTCGCACCCCTGCGGGAAAACCTACTGTTTAAGCCAATTGTTCACGCCGTCAGGCGAGAGGAGTGAAGAGATGAACAAGGCTGGTGTAATTGATGCTGTTGCGAAGTCGTTGGACTGTAGCAAAAGCAGCGCGGATGTTTACGTAAACACAATCCTTGAAACGATTAAGGAGGGTGTTAGGGATACGGGCAAAGTGCAGCTAATGGGATTCGGGACCTTTGAGGCGAGGCAGACCAAGGCCCGAGAAGGTCGCAATCCTCGCACTGGTGAGCCGATGATGATCAAGGCTTCAACCCGTTGCGCCTTCAAGGTCGGCAAGCAGTTCAAGGAGATGCTTTGCGCTAAAACTCTTGAAACTGAGGCGGCTGCTGAAGAAGCTCCGGTTGTTGAGATTCCGGCGACTCCAGCTCCCATGCAAGAGACTCCGGTCGCCGAGACAGCCCCTGAGCCGGCTCCAGTCGAGACGGTCCCGACGGAGGTTGCTCAAACCGAGACGGCAGCGGAGCCGACTACTTCTACGTGGTCGTATACCGACTGAGATTGGGCCAGTCGAGGCTCAAAGCATCGACTGGGGATCGACGTCGAGGAGCAGGTCGACGCCTCTGCGAGGTTTCAGCTTGTCCTCGACGCGCTCCAGGAGTTGCTGGTTAACGGCGCTCGTAGGAGATTTGATCAAGATCTGTATACGGAACTTGCCCTGGAGCCTGGTTAGGGGGGCGGGTGCCGGACCAAGAATCCGGGGACGGGATGCGATAGCTCCCGTCCCGGTTTTTTTTAGGTCGGAAAGGCCGCCCTGGTCTTTGTTCTGTTTGCTGGCGCCGGTAGCGGCCGCTTCTCTGAGCAGTTTCGCGATCCTGGAGGCTTCTTCACAGACAGTCTCTTCCTGCTTGCCGCTCAGCAGGATCTTCACCAGGCGACCGAAGGGGGGATAGCCGAGTGTCCTTCGGTATTCGAGCTCCTTGCGGCAGAATTTTTCGTCCTCTCCATTTGCCGCGCTGGCGATCGCGTAATGCCCAGGCGAGAAGGTCTGGATGATCGCGAGGCCCCGCTCCTCTCCGCGCCCGGCCCGGCCGGCAACCTGGGTCAGCAGCTGCCAGGTTCGCTCCGCGGCTCGGAAATCGGGAAAATGAAGCCCCGTGTCCGCCAGCAGGATGCCGACGAGATTGACCCCGGGGAAGTCATGGCCTTTGGCCACCATCTGGGTTCCCACGAGGATGTCGTATTCGCCGCGGGAGAAGGCTCCAAGCGCCTCCTTGAGCAGCTGGTGGTTTCTTACGGTGTCCCTGTCGAGACGCAGGACCCGCGCATCCGGAAAACGCCGCGAGATCTCAGCCACCACCTTCTCCGTGCCGACCCCGCTGTGCCTCAGTTTTTCTGAGCGGCAGTCGGGACATTGGCGGGGAATCATCTGCTTCAGGTCGCAGTAGTGGCAACGCAGCAGGTTCTCTCCGCGATGGAGGGTGAGGCTCACATCGCATTCATCGCAGTTGAGGACGCAGCCGCATTCAAGGCAGTGGAGGTAGGTGGTGAAGCCGCGTCGGTTGAGATAGAGGATACTCTGGGCGCCGCGCTCGAGCTCCTTGCGGACCATCATGTCGAGTTCGCGGGAGATCAGGCCGCTGCCGTCAGGGTTGTAGAACCTGCCGTCGAGCTGGACGACATGGGTTCTCGGCAGGCCGTGGGTGGTCGCCCTGCGCGGCAGTTTGAGCAGCCCGTATTTGCCTTCTCGGGCATTGTGAAGCGACTCGAGTGCCGGTGTGGCGGAACCGAGAACGACGTTTGCCTCGAGCAACTTGCCGCGCAGCACCGCGACATCCCTGGCATGATACCTGGGTGAGGTGTCCTGCTTGTAGCTTGATTCGTGTTCTTCGTCGACCACGATGAGCTCGAGGTCCGGGATCGGGGCGAAGATGGCTGATCTCGCGCCGATCACCACATCGGCCAGCCCCTCCTGGATATTTCGCCACTGGCTGGTTCGTTCGTTCGGCGTCAGCATGCTGTGCAGTACGGCCACCCGGTGGCCCGGGAGGGCGCGCTTGAAGCGCAGGACCGTCTGCGGGGTCAGCGAGATCTCGGGTACGAGGACGAGGCCTCTTCCTCCCCTGTCCAGCACCCGCCGCAGAGCCCTGAGATAGACCTCGGTCTTGCCGCTTCCGGAGACTCCATGCAGAAGCCAGGTCTTGAACCCGCCCTCATCGAGGCTCGCCTCCAGCGCCGCGAGCGCGGCTGCCTGGTCGGCGTTGAGATCCGGCTCCTCGCGCGGCGTGAGGTTGGCGGTTTCTGTTCCGTATGGATCAAGCCGTAGAACCCTGGATTTTTCCTCGAGCCAGCCGTTCTCCTTCAGCCGGTTGAGGCTCGCGGCCGCGGCGTTCGCCTCCTTGAGCAGGCGTCCCCGCTCGAAGGCCCGATCCGGCGAGCCTTTTTCAGCCAGCTTCTCCAGGATGCGGGCCTGGGCCGCCGCCTTCTTGCGGAGTTTTTCCGCCTCAGCGCGGAGCTTCTCCGGTTCCTTCAGAGCGAAGACCTCGCGAACCTTCTGCTCCTTCGCTTTTCCTGAGCGGATGGCGGGGGGGAGGGCGGTCTCCAGGACCTCTCCCCAGCTGACTCGATAATAGGAGGAGATCCACCTGGTGAGTTCGAGCAGGTGCTCGTCAAAGCGGCATTCCGGATGCAGGATGCTCGTGATGGGTTTGAGCTTAGGAACCTCGCTCTCGCGAGGGAAGCCGACGCAGACCCCCGTTATCGTACGGGGGCCGAAGGGTATGAGTACGCGATGCCCCCGCAGCAGCTCAACCTCCAGGTTGTCGGGAATACTGTAATGGAAGGAGCGCAGCAGGGGGGCGTTGACCACGACTTCGGCGATAGAGGCTGCCATCAGTCGTCGCTCCCCGGGCTTCCGCTCTCGGAGGTCTCCCCGATGATCTGCAGGTAGAAGTCTTCGTAGGTGTCGACGATCCTGCTGGGCTCGAACTCGTTTCGCGCCCTCTCCCGGGCAGCGGCGGAGAATCGGGTGATTTTCTGCTTATCGCCAAGCAGCTCCGCGGCTCGTTCGGCCATCGTCCTGACGTCCCCGACCTCGCAAAGGTAGCCGCATTTTCCATCTTCAACCACCTCGGGCAGCCCGCCTGTGCTGCTGGCCACAACAGGCACTCCGCACGCCATCGCCTCGAGGGCCGCGAGGCCGAAGCTCTCGTATTCACTCGGCAGGAGGAAGAGGTCGAGCTGGGAGAGAACCTCGGGAACCCTGTCTACAGGCCCCAGGAAGGTGACGTGCTCCAGGATGCCGAGCTCGGCTGCCAGGTTGCGTGCGGGCTCGAGGTCGACACCTTCTCCGATCATTACCAGGCGAGCCGGGAGGTCCCTGTGAAGGATATGGAAGGTCCTGATCACATCGAGCACCCGTTTTACCGGGCGAAAGTTGGAGAGGTGTCCGAGGAGAAACTCACCCTGCCGCGCGAAGGCGGAGCGCCTCGACTGCGAACGAAGCTCGGGAGTGAATTTATCCGAGTCGACGAAGTTCGGGATGATCTTGACTGGGCGACCTGTGCTGAAGCACCGCAGGGTCTCCCCGGCAAGCTGGTCGCTCACAGCGGTGATGCCATCGGACCGGTCCAGGCTGAAGCGGGTGATCTCGAAGAAGGAATTGTCGAGTCCTACGAGGGTGATATCCGTTCCATGCAGCGTGGTAATCGTCGCCGGCCTCTGTTCGGGTGGGAGCATCTGAGTGCAGAGCCAGGCCGCGACGGCATGCGGGATGGCGTAGTGTACGTGGAGGACGTCGAGCGGCTGCTTGCGGCAGACCTCGGCAAGCTTGGTGGCGAGGGCCAGGGTATAGGGCGGGTATTTGAAGAGGGGATAGGAGGTCACCTCGACCTCGTGGAAGAATGTGTTGGGATGGGCGTCGGGGACGCGGAAGGGAAGCGAGTGGCTGAAGAAGTGGACATGGTGTCCCCTGGCCGCGAGCTCGAGACCGAGCTCCGAGGCGACGACGCCGCTTCCCCCGTAGGCCGGGTGGCAGACGATGCCGAGATTCAGCTTTCTTCGCGAAGATTCTTCCACGGGACAACCGAGTATTGATGTACGGGATCTGAGACAGGCACCGGCATCGGGCTGGTAAAGCCCTCACCGTAGCTGGCGCCGATAAAGAAGCCGAAGTGACGCAGACCGCCCTCGACCCAATCGTTGAATTCCGGATGTGATATTCGCGTTTGCGGTTCGCAGGAGTCATCGCTGTGAAATTGAGATTTGTAGCAGGCGATGGCTCTCTTGCGGGTTTCGTAGACCTCGCTGATGTCAACCACCAGCGAGGGGATGCCCGGGCGGGTTCCCATCGTGTGGAGAAGGGTATTCGGTCGCCAGGGTTCGAGCTCGGGCAGGTATTTTCCGATTCCACCGAGGTAGAAGCTTTCATCTACAACCCGCGCCACGGCCATGTGGTCGGGATGATGGTCCCTCAGCGCCGGAGCGATGACCACCTTCGGGCGCAGAAGACGCAGCAGGCGAACGACCTCCTTGCGTGTATCGTGAGAGCCCTCTATGCGGCCATCGGGCAGGCCCAGGTTGATGCGGCAGCTGAGACCAAGCTCCAGGGCCGCGGCCTCTGCCTCCCGGTCCCGGTCTTCGGGAGTTCCCCTGGTAGCCAGTTCGCCGCGGCTGAAGTCGACCACGGCGGCGCGCGAGCCCCTGGCCACCGCGAGCGCGAGGGTGCCGCCGCATTGCAGCTCGGCATCATCAGGGTGGGCCATGAAGGCGACGATGTCGCATTCTGTGGGCTCTCTGAGTACAGCTCCCTCTGGCATTGTCTTCCGCTCCTGGCGCTTGCCGGCATCCACGCGATTACTTCAAGACCGTAGCATAAAGCAACGGCGGACGAATTCAACACAGCGAACCGCCGCGGCCGAAGAAGGTTGATCAGGAATCGAATTCGATCAACCGATGAGAGAGCGAGAAGGGGTCCCTGCCGATCTCTTCCAGGGCGGTTTCGATCCACTCCGTTCCGTATTTGGCGATGGGCTGGAGGAAGCCCCAGCGGCGCTCCTGGAGCTTGCCGTCCGGCAGGATCTGGTTCCAGGCGGCGGAGGCTCTCTCCCAGGCCGCCGGGTCGCCCCGGACCTGCAGCTTCCTGATCCGGCCCGCGAGGCGGGCAAGGGATTCCTGCGCCGTTCTCAGTCCTCGCTCGACGCCCCTGGAGCCTGGATTCTCAGTTTCGAGATCACCGCCGAGCGATGAGAGCCGCTCACGGATGGAGCGCAGCTCCGCGAGCTCACCGCGTTCATCCGCGGGGGAGACGAGATCTTCCGGGTTGAGCGCCGCGGCGAGGCTTCCGCCATCGAGCCCGAGCTCTCTCCAGGCTTGCCGGCCTTCACCGGCGAGCAGTGTGGCCTGGAACCGAAGAAGGATTTTCGGTTTCTTGACCCCGAGCCATTTGCTGAGCGGTCCCAGCTGGGCAAAGTAGCCGACCTCGGCCGGTCCACCCACGGTGGTGAGTGAAGGCAGCAGGTAATCCTGTATCAGCGGACGGAGAAGGGCTCCGGAAGAGAAGCTCCCGGGCTCCCTGTCCAGCAGCTCGAGCAGTTCCTCACGGTCGAATTGAGGGCCCCCTCCATCTACAACGAGCCCGTTTCCTCCAGGGCTCAGATGGTCTCTGCTCCCCTCGCGAAGGACGAAGAGCGGGAGCCTTGATGAGACGAAGGGTTTCAGGCCGGCTTCTGACAGCTCCTCCGTTCCCTTCTCGATCTGGTTGATGACTTCCGCTGGATCTTCGATGCAGCGCCGGATGAGAGGTTTTGAAAGCGGCCGGAGCTTCTCGGGATCGAGGAAGAGGAGCCCATAGCGTCCCAGGAGACCCGCCAGGAGAGCCGCGAAACCAGCGGCCACGCTGCGGCCGCGGTATTGAGAGGCAAGCTCTTCCACGAGGCTGGAGTGGGGGAGATCACTGATCGCGGAGAGGAATTCATCAATCACGGCCTCACTGGGAGGATCGATGGCAAGCTCGCTGAGCGGGGCTCGTCCGGCTGGATGCGGAAGCTCGAAGGTCTCTCCCGAAGGAAGATGGTGGCGGCGGACCTCATCGATATCGTGATCTTCGCCGGCGACCCAGAAGATGGGGACGCAGGCCCGGCCGCATTCCGCCTCCACCCATCTCGACAGGGCGATAGCGGTGAGGGCCTTGTAGAGAACGTAGAGGGGGCCCCCGAGGAAGCCCGGCTGCTGGCCGGTGACGACGCAGAGCGTGTCGTTCCGCGCGAGACGCTCCAGGGCGGCCATCGCCTCAGGTGTCTCGGGCAGGCGCCAGTCTTCGCAGGTGCTCTTGAAGGCGGCTACAAGCCCCTCGCGGTCCGGCGTGCCGTCCGCGGCTCGCTTCAGGCAGTCCTCGTCCGAGAGGCTCCGCAGCGTCAGCTCTTCGCGGGCAAGGGGGAACCAGCTTTCGGCATCCGGGGTCGGCAGCACCGGTCGATATTGGGGACGGTTGTACCAGCTGAGCGGAAGACTGTGGATCTTCATGAGCGCGCTCCGTAGAGGACCATCCGCGGGCTGTTCGCGTGAAAATCGCCGCCCTCGAAATCACCGCAGATCTTCTCAACCTCGAGCCCGCTGGGGGAGAGGATAGAGAGGAGCTCCTCCTGTTCGTAGATTCTTACCGATTCCCGATAACGCCGGCTCTCTCCGCTGACGGTATCCAGCAGGTTGATTCGCTTGTTGATACGCCGGGTCTCATCGTCGAACCAGCGCTCTTCCCTGATCTCAAAGGGACCTTCCGCGCGCAGGCTCTCGGGGACGGGCGAGACGGCGTTGAGTGGATTGATCAGGTCGATGAGGAAGCGTCCCGCGGGGCGAAGAACCCTGGCGATCTCTTTGATGACCATCAGGTTGCCCTGCTCGGATTCAAAGTAGCCGAAGCTGGTGAAAAAATTTACCAGCACCGTGAAGCTCTCCCCGGCGAAAGGAAGCGCCCGCATATCGGCCCTGAAGAGAGAGCCTGCCCCCCGGCGGGCGGCGTCAGCCAGGAGCGCCAGCGAAAGATCGACCCCCGTGGCCCGGATGCTTCTGCGGGCGAAGGCTTCGAGGTGGCGTCCATGTCCGCAGCAGAGATCGAGGACCGTATCGCCCGGCCGGATACCAAGCCGCTCGGAGGCGAAGGCTGCCTGCGCCTCGGCCTCCTCATCGTTTCTCGCGGCGTAGAGGGTTCTGTAGTCTTCGTTGAAGTGCTGGCGATACCAGTCGGTGTCGGTCGATTCCATTTCTGCATTTTAACCCCGCTCCCGCTCGTGACCAGTCCGCATTGCCGGGAGCTTTCAAGAGGCCGCCTGATTTGAAGCGGGGCACTGAAGTCTCTTGACCAGCCTCGGATATTGAAGTACGAGTATCCCTGTTCAGCAGACATTATTCAGGCATAGACCGCGAGAGATATTGCCATGGCATTGAGTATCAACGTTTCCGACAAGGTTCTTGCTGGATTGAACCAGTCCTACACGATCACCAGCGACAGTGGAGAGCCGGCCGGCCAGGTGGCTGTTGACGGAGTGAAGCTTGCCCATCGGATCGTCCCTCTCGGTCCCCCCAAGGATACGGAGTCCTGCGCTCCGCTTGATTACAAGTACAAGGTCACCTTCTTCCTGCCTCCGGACACCGTGGGGCAGCAGCTCGAGCTGAAGTTCGCCGCAGGCGAATCAGAGGCGGCCGAAAATCATGAGGTCATCCCGGAGTAGAACGCTCCAGGCTCGACTCTCCCCTCTCTCAAGTCCGCGGCGCGGCGATGCGGGCGTCCTTTTCGTTCAGCTTCCGGAGACGAACTGGACCAGCACGACCTTGACGTTGTACCAGGCCGGGTAGAGTGTACGTGCCTGGTCCGCGGGGAAATTTCTGTCCAGGGTTTTCTTGTCTGGCTTTGGATAGACAAGGCTCTGTCCATTTTTGTAGGAGACCAGGATGAAGGGATGGTTTTCTGGAGGCTGGTCGCCGGGCTTGTTCGGCAGCTTGAAGAGGCCGGCGTTTTCCAATTGGCCGATCATGCTTCCGAAGGAATCCTTGGTGAGGTTGGTGATCGGTATCGAGTTGGAGAGCTTCAGGTTGCGCAGAGCGCGCTGTCTCCAGGTAGCCTTCGCTTTCGGGCGCGAAGGTGACCCCTCCCTGGAGGACTTTCCCCTGATCCCGGATGAAACCTCCACCGTCGAAGATCCATTCTCCCTGTCCGAGGTGAAGATGAAGGTCTGGGGAGGAAGCGTCTTTCCTGTTCGTGTTTTTGGCGCCGGGTCGTGAAAGAGAATGAGACCTTCTCTTTGCTGGGCACCGCCGCAGCCGGCGCAGAGGGCCAGCAGCGGGATTGCCAGCAGCTTCAGTTTTGCTGATCTTTTCATTGGGGTCTATCCGCGGAATATCAGTTCTGGTCAATGAGAGGCTTCAACCTCCCGGCCTGGAGTCCGCCGCCCACCTAACGGCAGCGGATCAACAACTCAGGGTCGGTCTCCAGCCTGCTTCTGAGGTCCACAGTGTCTTCAAGAAAGCGCCTCGCGTCCAATACGTATCCGGCCGTTGGCTTGAGTTTTTCTTCGTAGCCTCTCCAGTACTGGTTGAAAACCAGCATATGAAGCTCACGGAGGTATTTTGCCAGCATCGAGGCCAGGGCGACGCAGAGGTTCTTCTCTTCTGACCCCTTCGCAAAGCTCACGCGGAATTCGGGGGCGCTTTTCCTCTCCCGGGAGAGCCGGTAGCTGGAGAGCTCCTGGTTCTCTTCGTCGATCTGGATTCCTCTCGGGGAGATCGAGTTGAACAGCAGGCGGGAATATCGCGTTCTTCCACCCTGGCGGTCAATCATCACGTCGACCTGCTCATCGGGGAATTGCCTCCAGACGCGTTTCAGCAGGCTTCCCACCGCCTTGAAGCTGACCTTCGATTTATTGTCATACTCTGAGATTCCCCGGTTGAATTCGATCACCTCCATGGGAATGGCGGCCAGGCCGAGCAGCTCGATGCCGGCCTCCTCCATTTTTTTTCGCAGCTGAGTACAGCGCTTTTCGAGCAGCCCCGAGAAGCTGTCAACCGGCAGCTTGAGGTTCTGGTCCGCGTACCAGGGGTAATCATCGAGGTAGGCATCGGCATTCGTCTCGCCCCTGCGAGCCACCTGCCGCAGGAGGGAGCGGAGGTCTCGGGGTACCTCTCCGTAGCGCGCGGCCACGAATGGCAGGAGCCCCTCCTCGAGGCTCTGCAGCCCCTTTCGTCGCTTGTAGATCTTCTTGGAGTCGTTGACCGCGATGCAGCCGTCGGCGGGTTTGCGCGCGACGAGCGGGGCCAGCTGCTCCCACAGGCTGGCGTCAGCGTTTTCGGGAATCCTGAAAACGCTCGCGCAAATAACCAGCGGGCCCAGCATGGGTCCGTAGCCCGCTTCGTCTATTCCGGCGATAATCATGAAGAAAAGGTATGAAGGGGAAAAGTTCAAGGCAAGCACATTGTGACGAGGGGAGGATGGACCGGCGGTTCCCTTGCGGGGCATAATGTGGCGGTAGCGTCGAGTGCTTCGCATTATAATCAGACGTTGCGATTTCGCCCGCGGCCCGGTGCCGGGGTTCATTTCAAGAAGCGGGAACCATCGATCGGTGCAGCTCTTTCCAGGAAACCTGATGAATCATTTTGGTGCTTTTTTCACGGTTCTTTTACTCGCCGGGCAGGGACTGCTCGCGCAGGATGAAAAACCGCGGGAGGCCGAGGCACAGGCTGCCGCGAAGCAGGCCGCCTCCAGTCTTCGAGCCGGAGACTACGAGAGCGCCAGGGAAGATTTCTCCTCCCTGCTGAAGGCGAGCCCCGGGGACGAGGGCCTGGCGCGCGGTCTTGCGCGGGCCTGGGCGGCTACCGGTGGTTATCAAAAGGCGCTTGATGTTCTCAAGGCCGCGCCGAAATGGGAATCGTCGACGAAGCTCCAGGCGGAGGCCGGGAAGATCTGTCTGCGTACGGGAAAACTTGATGCGGCGGAGAGCCTGTTCAGGAAGGCGATTGAGCTGGATGGCGGCAACGTCACGGCTCTGAACCGCCTGGGCGAGACGCTCAGTCAGCGCGGCCGGGGCAAGGAGGCGGCGAAGATCTGGAATGATGTGATCGATGTCTACCAGGAGCTCAGCT